>RGES01000017.1 GCA_009917805.1 Verrucomicrobiota bacterium | reverse complement strand
GAGCGCGGCGAGCCGATCGAGGTCAAGCGCGGCGGCCGCATGGACTGGGCCCCGGTGCGCGCCAAGATCGCCAAGCAGGGCATGCGCAACTCCAACGTCCTCGCCATCGCGCCGACCGCCACGATCTCCAACATCGTCGGCAGCTCGCCTTGCATCGAGCCGACCTACAAGAACCTCTTCGTGAAGAGCAACCTGTCCGGCGAGTTCACCGAACTCAACGGCTACCTGGTGCGCGACCTCAAGAAGCTCGGTCTCTGGAGCCAGGAGATGATGCAGCAGATCAAGTACTTCGACGGCGAGCTCAAGGACATCCCGGAGATCCCGCAGGCCATCAAGGACAAGTACCTCACGGCCTTCACCATCGAGAACAAGTGGCTCATCGACGCCGCCGCCCGCCGCCAGAAGTGGATCGACCAGGCGCAGTCGCTGAACCTCTTCCTCCCGACCCCGGACCTGAAGATGCTCTCGCACATGTACCAGTACGCCTGGCGCACCGGCCTCAAGACCACCTACTACCTCCGTACCCTCGGCGCCTCCAACATCGAGAAGGCCACGGTCGAGAAGGCTCCGAAGGCCGACAAGCCCGAGAAGACCTACACCGAAGCCGAGAAGAACGCGTGCTCCATCGAGGCCATGCGCAACGGCGGCACCTGCGAAGCCTGCCAGTAAGTCAGAGTATCGAGTTCCGAGTATAGGGTATCGCTGGTCATGAAAGGGCGTCCGCAAGGACGCCCTTCTTGTTGGGGCAGGGCGCCGCTGCGTGGCGTCCTGTCTGCCCGTTCCGTCTCGATGCCAAGGGAGACCGGAAACCGGATCGGTTGCTGCGGTTCTGCTTCAGGTAGGGTCGGGCCCGCGTCACGACATAGGTGCATCATGCCCTACCCGCCAACCGCTATCCGCTCACCGCCACCCCCTGATTCCTCCCATACTCCATACTCTATACTCCATACTCTATACTCGATACTCCATACTCCCGCCCTCTATCTTCTTTCCCATGTCCGACATCGCCACCTCCGCCGGCAAGGTCCGCGTGCTCAGCCGGGAAGAATCTTTCGCCGAGCTCGCCCGCCGGATCAACGACCTCGCCGCCCGCGGCCCGGCTTCCGTCGGCCTCAGCGGCGGTTCCACGCCCAAGGCCTTCTACGCCTGGGTGGTCCGCACCGGCGCCCTCACGGCCGAGGCCCTCGCGCGGATCGACTGGCATGCCGAAGTGCCCGCTGATCGGCCGGCAGACCGGCCCCCGCTTCGTCGCCACGGAATGGCCGGGCCGCGGCTGGCGCCTGACCATCACGGAAGCCGGCCTGGCCCAGTGCGGCGCCATCGTGGTGCTCGTCGGCGGCGCCGGCAAGGCCGTCGCCCTCCGCGAGATCACCTGCGGCGCCTTCGAGCCCCAGCTCCACCCGGGACAGGTGCTGCGTGCGCACGCGTCCAAGGTGACCTGGCTGGCCGACCGCGAGGCCGCCGCCGGCCTCTGACGATCACTTCTCGGCCTTGGGGGCGGCCTTGGCCGGAGCCTTGGTGGCCTTGGGCTCGGTCTTCTCCGGCGCCGGTTCCTCGGCCGGCGCGGGCTGCACCTGACGGTAGTCGACCAAGGTGCGGGTGTCGTAGCGCTGCTCGATGTCGTTGCCGGGATACTCCGTGACGAAATACAGGCGGCGGGTGCGCTCATCGAGGATGATGGGCGTGGAGTAGAGACGGCGCTGCGCGCCGCCGGTCTCGAACACCGCGAGGCGGAAGTTCACGACCTGTCGCTGGCTCATCACCATCGGGCTCTTGGCGCGTTGGCCGGGCTCGGCGAAGAAGACCTTGCCGGCGAGGCTGCAGCCGACGCGGGCCTTGCTGAAGTTCAGGATGTGGAAGGAGCCGAAGGGGAACGTCTCCTGGTTGATGTCGAAAGCGTAGGCGTTGACCTTGCCCGGGATGGCCATCAGCAGCACGAGGATCTCCGGCTGGCCGGCGGGCACCGCGCAGCTGGCGAACGGCACCCAGTTCTCGACGGTGCGGGTGACCGGCTTGCCCTTCTTGTCGACCTCCTCGACCTGGGTCTTCACCTTGCGGACGAAGGTGATGACGCCCGGGCCGACGTACTCGATGGCGGGCCCGATCTGCATCTGGCCGGCCAGGACCGGGGTCGTGGTCTTGTCGACCTGGACCGCGAGCTCGAGGCGCTCGCCTTCCGCCATCGGCGGCTCATCCCACCAGGTCACGTGCACCGAGCAGGTGATCTCCCCCGGCGCGGCGCGGCGTGGGCGTTTGGACTCCTTCTCCGCCGCCGGCTTGGGCTGCGGGTCCTCTTTCTTGGCCGTCTCTTTGTCGAGCGCGGCAAGGCTGAGGGAGGTGGCGAGGAAAAGCATCCCGGCCAGGAAAAACCTAGGTTTCATCAGAATCAGATTTCGTTGGCGTTGAGCCAGCGGATCGAGGTGGTCTTGAAGCGACGACCGAGGTGCCGGTTGATCATCCAGCTTTCCTTGTCCGTCTGCGAGTAACCGGTGGGCAGGCCGCCCAGGGATCCGTTGGCGTTCACGCTTTCGTAAGGGTCGACGACCGGGAGGGTGTCGTATTCGAGGGTGCCGGTGCCGTTCACGCGGTAAGCGAGCTTGCGGCGCGTGGTTTCGTCATAGGCCGGGCCCTTGGCCGACGGCGCCATGAAGTACGGCGTACGCTGGACGACGACTTCCACCCAGGCGCGTCCGATGGTGTTGCCCGCGTTGTCGAGGGCTTCGCCGTAGGCGCGCACGGTGAACGTGTCGGAGCGGGGTGTCAGGTTCGGGCCGACGGAGTTCAGCACGTCCATCTGGGTCACGATCTGCGGGGCGCCGAGGCCGGCGGTCACGTCGTTCACGCTGTACGGCGAGGTACTGTACTTGGCCTTACGGCTCATCGAGGCGAGGCGCGGGAAGCGCGGGCTGCTACGGGCGTAGGCCGGTCCGTTCTTGATGAACGACCAGACGCCGTCGGTGTCCTTGAAGTTCGTCGTGTCGTTGCGCTTGTTGTAGTCGATCCAGTCCGAGGCCGGCGGGTGCGAGAAGACGCCCGCGGCGAGCGCGTTCGGTCCGCCCGCGGCGGCGTCGTCGATGGCCTTGTCGTTGATCTTCGAGGCGTCGATGGCGGCCTGCAGCGCGCCCTTGAGGCCGTGGTCGGCGGCGAGGAGGCGGCGGTTGATGAAGTCGCCGAGCGACATGAACGGTCCGCGGTCGCGGATCTCCTTCACGACCTGGGCGGCGAGGTCGTCGATCTCGGCGTCGGTGAGTTCGCGGTACGTGTTCCAAGGTCCGACGGAGCCGGCGGAGGGCTTGAACGAGCGCGCGAACTTGGTGAGCACGGTGCCGGTGGTCGCGGAGCCGTCGGGCAGGGTCTGGCCCTTCATGCCGGCGAGCACGGCCTTCCAGGCCTGCTTGGACGTCGAGTTCACGTTGAAGCCGCCTTCGTACAGCGCGTTACGCGAGAGGTAGGTCGGGTGCGGGAACTCGGTCGGGGCGGGGAAGCTGCCGTCGGCCACGGCCGGGCGGCCGTCCGGCAGGAAGGACATACGCTTGTTCGCCAGCGGATTGTAGCCGGCTTCGAGCGCGGTCTTGATGTCCGCGAAGGAGGTCGGATCGAAGGAAGAGAGGCTGCCGGAGGCCTTCTTGAGGGCTTCCTTCTGGTCGGCCGCGAGGTTGGTGTCGGTCGGGAGGTCCGGGCCGGTCGGGAAGGCGCGCTTGTCGCCGGGCAGGGAGTAGGAATTCGCCTGCAGGTTCAGGCCGCTGAAGTAATACGAATCCCACAGGGCGAGGTTGGCCGCGAACGCATGGTCCGTGCGCACCTGGGCGTAGTTGCGGATGATGCGCGTGCCTTCGGTCTTGGCGACGTAACCGACCTCAGGGGTGGGCACGTCGTCGCCGGACTGGTCCTTCGGGCCGGGCCAGTCGGTGATCTTCGTGAGGTCGTTGATGCCGGGGTGGGCGAAGGACGAGCCGACGGTGAAGTCCGCGTCGGTGTTGACCTGGGCGAAGCCGGCGGAGCCGAGCTGGGCGAGCGACAGGAGCGGACGACGCGGGATCGGGAAGAGCACCACGTCGGAGCGCTGGTCGGTAGAGGGATCGACGCTGGCGCCCCAGTAGGCGTGCTGCAGCGAGGTGTCCACTTCGAGGTTCTTGTTGTCGCCGTCGGGCGAGATCAGCTGGCGCTGCGAGAGCACCCAGCCGATCGGCGAGTGCGCCTTGCCGTCGTAGCCGTAGAGGTGGGCCTGCTGCGGGCGGACGCTGATGAAGTAAGGCGACATCGGCGCGTTGAGCATCTCCTTCGGGGTGCGGAGGGTGTCGACGACCTGACCTTCCCATTTCACTTCGTTGCCGGCGCTGTCGTAGTGGGTCTGGAACTTGAAGGGCAGGGAGTTCGGGGTCTTCTTGTCCTCGGGGTACCACTTGTTGAGCGTGTTCGCGGTCATGTCCGCGGAGCGCAGCAGGAAGTCCGTCATGAAGAACTGCTGCTTGAGGCTGCCGGCGTTCGGGCTCACGAAGCCTTGGATGCGGCCGTTCAGCGTGCCGGCCTTGCCGCCGGTGATCTCCGGGGCGCCGAACTCGGGGTCGAGCATGGGGCCGTATTCGACGTTGCTCGTGCCGCTCACGGAGAGCGAGCTGCCGCCGGCGTTATAGACGTCGGGCTTGGCGCTGGTCGCCAGCGAGCGGGCGGCGATGCGATAATCCGGCGGGTTCACCGTCAGGTTGCCCGGCATGTACTTCTTCCAGTCTTCGTTCGGCTGGATGATGTTGGACCAGTGGCCGTTGTCGTTGCCGTACATCGGCCAGCCGGAGGTCAGGCCGTGGAAGCTCAGGAGCAGCGGCTCGTCGACCAGGTGGGTGCCGGGAGCGGTCTCGACGCCTTCGTAGACGAAGTTGGCGTCGTTCTGGTTGGAATAGTCGGGGGCGCCGAACCAGCGGCGCGTCGGGCTCAGGTCCTGGCGGCCGTCGATGCTCTTCTGGCCGATGAGATAGAAGTTCCAGCTCTGGTGGCCGCCGACCTGCGTGGTGCCGGAACGCTTGCGCGGGTAGATGTAGTTGGTGGCGCCTTTCAGGCCTTCTTCGCCGACGACGCAGTTGTCGTAGTTCACCCAGCCGGAGTTGCGGACGGTGAACGTCAGCGGACGGTTCGGCAGGTTGCCGGGCGGAGGCGTGGAGAGGATCGCCTGCAGCTTCTTCGCGGTGCCGTCCCAGGTCGGGAAAGCGTCGCGGAGCTTGCGGGAATTCACGACCTGACCCCAGAGCACGAGGGCGTCGTGGAGGCCCGCGTTGGCGTTGGTGATCGTGGTGCAGAAGTTGCCGAAGTAGCCGATGGCGGGCGGATTGGTCGTCAGGAAGGGGACGTTGGTCGTCGGGTGGTTGGGCATGAAGCCCCAGGTCCACATGCGATTGTCCGGGCCGGGCGAACCTTCGCGCCACTGGGTCGAGACGTCGCCCGATTCGCGGTAACGCACGTTGGCGAAGGGGGTCATCTTGTAGACCGCGGTGTTACCGAGGTCATAGCCGAAGTCGTCGGTGACGATCGCGGTGTTGCTGGCGCGGGTCGACTTGTAGACGCCGCCGAGGTTCTTCGGGCTGAGCACCTTGACTTCGCCCGGTTCGAGGCGGAACTTCTTGCCGGCGCCGGCGACGGCGCGGAAGGAGAAGGATCGGTTGTCGTAGGCGCCGTCGCCGAGGGCGACTTCGCCGAGGGTGATGGGGGAGACGATGTTCACGCCGGCCCAGAGCGGATCTGTCTTCGGCTTGGGTTCGTTGTTCGTCGACTTGGGCGGGCCGCGGGTCGGATCGTAGTACTGCCAGAGCGTGGAGGTGAAGGCCCACGAAGAGACCGAGACGTCGAAGATGTAGGGCAGGGCTTCGCCGTTGCTGACCATGGCGATGCCTTCGAACTCGATCGGGGTGTCGTAAGGATTATGGACGACGAGGACGGGGTCGACGGAGACGCCGATGGTGCCGTTGGTGTCGGTGCCGGTGTCGAAGATACCTGAGAACACCATCGAGAATCGGATGATGCTCGGGGTGAGGCTCATCGAGGTCGGCCACGTGCGGGTGGTCAGCTGCTGAGGCGTGTCGAAGGCCGCGTCGTTGGAGGTGGTGTTGGGTTTCGCGAGGCCGAGGCGATCGAAGTTCATCTGGCCGGCCGAATACTTGTTCACCAGCAGGTTCGGGTAGCGCAGTCGCTGTTCGGCCTGGAAACTCGGGGAGTCGCTCGGCGCGCTGAGGTTGTTGCGATAGAAATACTTGCCCGTCGCGCCGCCGCCGCTGGCGTAGTGGCCGGCGGGGGGCGTCACGGCGGCGTAGGCGGGGTTGATCTTCGTGTCGCGGCCGCGCTGCATCGGGGCGTTGCGGTTGCCGGAGGCGTAGGTCAGGGGCTCGACGCCGCGGGCGGCGACGGCGTCCGCGGTGGGCTTCAGGCCGCGCAGGGCGTTGCCCGAGACGTCGGCGGCGGCCTCGGTCTCGCGCTTGTACATGCGGTAGTAATTGCGGTAGAGGTCCCAGGTGGGGCCGCGCGTGATGCGTCCGAGCATGTTCTCCACGGAGGTCACGCCCATTTCGGACCAAGGCATGGCCGCGATGCGTGTCGTCTGCGTGCCGGAGGCGTTGGGGCCGAAGATCGTCGTGGCGGTCTGGCGGTCGGCGTTGAAGAGCGCCGAGCGCAGCGGCGCTTCGTACACGAAGCCGAGACGCTCCGGGGTCTCGCTGCCGTTGCGCGTCACGAGGGTGTTGTAGGACGAGCCCAGCATGCCCTTGAGGTAGCGGGGCGCCCATTCGGAGGCGCGGGGCGAGGCGAGGAGGAGGTCGTTGTCCGAGCCGAGCTTATCGACGAGGTTCGGGCGGTTGTAGTCGAGGTCGACGGCCAGGCCGTTGGCGTTGGTGCTGATGTTCGGCGAGCCGTGGAACCACGACTGCCTGCGCAGCTTGGGATCGGCGGTGATCGAGGAATCCTTCTGGCCGGGGTACATCTCGACGCCGCGGTACATCGCGTAAGGGAGCTCGAAGGCCGTCGAAAGGTCGGTCTTCACGCCGCCGTTGTAGGTGTCGGTCAGGGTGGAGAAGGAATACGTGGTGACGTCGTGCCAGAGCATCTTGCCGGCCTTGTTCATCGCGTCGCCGGCGGCGATGCCGCCCTGCTTGGCCGCCCAGGCGGTGAGGCCGGACATGCCGACGGCTTTGGAGAGCTGGTAGGCCTGCGGATTGCCGGCCGAATCGGCGATGTCCTTCGCGCGCCAGGTGTCGAAGTTGAAACCAGCCGGGAGGTTGCCGCGCGTGTTGACGCCTTCCTTGATCGGGTCGCCGGCGCCGCCGATGGTGCCGATCGAGTTGCGCTGCGTCGCGGAGCCCGCGAAGCCCTTGTCCCACGGCTCCGTGGAGAGGAACGCACCGCCGGCGGTGGCCGCGTAATAGTCAGGAAGGTTGACCTTCGCCTTCACGCCTTCGTCGCCGATCCAGAAGGCGTAGCGACCGTTGGCGCCGAGGGTCTTGCCGTCCGCGAATGCGGGGCCGGGCAGCGGCTGCGGGCGCGCATCCACGGCGCCGTAGTAGTTGCGCTGGAAGGACGTCAGGCCGGCCGGGAGGTCGACGGTGCCGTAGGAGACGAGCGGGACGAGGGTGTCCGCCGGGTCGGCGATGGCGACGGCGAGATCGTCGAGCAGCTTCTGGCCTTCGGAGCCGGTCACCATGTTCGCGACGCGGCGGTTGAAGTTGGCGGCGTCGGCCGCGAAGAAGGTGCGGTTGGCGAGGTAGTTGACGGGGGCTCCCGGCGTCTCGGCGTCAGGACCGACTTCGAACGGGGAGGCGAGCCAGCCGAGGAAGAGACGCGACTCGGTCGGGTTCGTGACGTCCCAGTCGCGGGTGCGCGTGCTGTCGATGCCGCCGGTGGCCCAGACGCCCGTGAGGTAGCGCTTCTGGTGCGAAAGCTTCTTCAACGCCGGAGCGTTGTTGATGTTGTGCGCGCCGGAGGTGCGCACGGGCGCCACGGTGGTCGCATCCTTCGCGCCGATGGCGATGTCGTTGTCGGCGTACATGTCCGCGCGCATGGTCACGCGCTGGTCCGGGCCGGCGAGCTGCTGGAGCTGGCCGACGGCGATGCGGGCCGAAGCGAGGGCGTTGTAGCGGGCGCGCAGGTAGCCGGCATGGCTCTGGGCGAGGCGGCTCTCGACCTGGAGGAAGGAGGCGAGGACGATCACCATCAGCACCATCGCTGCCATGATGGTAAGCGACAGAACGAGGGAGAAACCTGAGCGTTTAAGTCTCATAGTAAATTGGGGTAAAATCACGGTAAACCCCCCTAGGGGAAAGTCAAAGGATTGGTTATCCCCATTTGTTCCAAAAGAATGAAGTTAATCATTTAAAGTCATTTAAACACAGTCAAAAATCATAAAACAGGCTTTTAAAGAGCGGGCTTGCGACCCTTTTCGCTTTGGAGAGGGTGGTGAGGTGCAAACCCTACTCCAAGGTGCCGGGATTTTCATTTGGCCGCTCGCCCTCTGCTCGCTGCTGGCCGTCTTCCTCATCGTGGAACGGGCCCTGGCTTTGCGGGTTTCCCGCGTGGCCCCGGAGTCGGTGCTGAAGTCCGTCTTGAACGGCAACCTCGACCAGGTCGGCCTGGCCGACGGCGAGTCCGTCGCGGGGCGTCTGGTGCAGCGCTGGAAGGACGGCGCCTCGGGCGAAGTCCTCAAGGCCTGGACGCGCAACGAGCTGATCCGTCTCCAGCGCGGCCTGCATCTGCTCGACAGCATCGTCGCCGCCGCCCCTCTCCTCGGCCTGCTCGGCACGGTCACCGGCCTTGCCACGTTGTTCCCCGAACAAGGGCTGCCGGATTCGCAGACGCTCACCCGTGGCGTGGGCCTCGCGCTCAGCACCACGATGATCGGCCTCTGCATCGCCATCCCGGCGCTCATCGCCGCCAACTGGCTGGGCCGCCGCCTGGAGATCCTTTCTTCCCGCCTCGACGTGCTGGTCGAAGCGCTGGAAGCCCGCCGCCGATGAGCCTCGTCGTCACGCGCCGCCGCCGCGCCGACATCAACGTGGTGCCGCTCATCGACGTGATGGTGGTGCTGGTCTTCTTCCTGCTCATCAGCGGCCGCCTCGAGCAGGCCCGCACGATGGCGATTGTCCCGCCCACGGCTTCCGCCGGCTCCGAGGGCACGCCCGCCACGACGCTCGTCGTGGGCGTCGACCGCGACGGCAAGCTCTACCTCGAAGGCAAGGCGATCGCCGCCGACGCGCTGGCGAAGGCGCTCGTCGACCATGCGCTGAAGTCGCCGGGCACCGAAGTGGTGATCGTCGCCGACGAACGGTCGCTCACGGGCGCCGCGGTCCACGCGCTCGACGCCGTGGCCAAGGCCGGCCTGAAGCCGCGCCTGCAGACCCGCCAGCCACGCTGATCCCTTTCCTTATGTCCAAGCGTCCTTCCGAAGCCCTCCGCCTGCTGGAGGCCTACACGCAAGCCCACGGCACGTCCGGCCACGAGGACGCGGTCCGCGCGATCTTCGTCCGCGAGCTCCGCGGCCGCACGCTGCAGGCCGACGGCCTCGGCGGCGTCCTCGCTTCCCCCGCCAAGGAAAAGAAAGGCCCGCGCGTGGTGCTCACGGCGCACATGGACGAGATCGGCTTCCTGGTGCAGGCGGTGACGCACGATGGCTTCCTGCGCCTCACGCCGGTGGGCGGCTGGCCCGACGGCGTCCTCGCCGCCCAACGCCTCCGCGTCTGGTCGCGCGCCGCGCAGAAGGAATTCATCGGCGTCGTCGCCGCGCTCCCGCCCCATCAGGGCGGCGCCCAGGCGGCTTCGGCCGACAAGGTGCTCGTCGACATCGGCGCGCGCTCCGCGGAATCGGTCGCGCGTCTCGGCCTCCGTCCCGGCGATCCCGTCGTGCCGGAAGGCCCGTTCACGGCGCTCGCGGAGCCCGGCCTCTATTCGGCGAAGGCCTTCGACAACCGCGTCGGCATGGCCGCCCTCACGCTCGCGACGCATGAGCTCGACGCTTCCGCGACCCCGTGCGACCTCCTCGCGGTCGCGACGGTGCAGGAGGAAGTCGGCTGCCGCGGCGCGGTCGTGGCCGCGCGCCTCGCGAAACCGGACGTGGTCATCGTCCTCGAAGGCCCTCCGGCCGACGACCTGCCCGGCCTCGCCCCGCATGGCGAATGCCAGGGCGCCCTCGGCGGCGGCGTGCAGGTGCGCGCCTACGATCCGACGGCCATCATGAATCCGCGTCTCGTCGACCTGACCCTCGAGGTCGCGGCGGCGAAGGGGATCCCTTGCCAGCTCGCGGTCCGTCGCACCGGCGGCACCGATGCGCGTTCCTTCCAGGCCCACGAGCTCGGCGTGCCGGTCATCGTGCTCGGCGTGCCCGCGCGCTATATCCACACGCACAACGCCGTCATCGACGTCGCCGACCTGCAGGCCTGCGTCGACCTTGCCGTCGCGCTCGTCCGGCGCCTCGACGCGAAGACGGTGAAGGGCCTCACGCGGTATCTGTGAGCGTCGTCTCCTGCCGGCTGAAGGTGAAGGCCGTCCCGGGCGCCTCGCGTTCGGAGATCGTCGGCCGGCTGGGCGAAGCCCTCAAGGTCCGCGTCGCCGCGCCGCCCGAAGGGGGCAAGGCCAACCGCGAGATCCTCTGCCTGCTCGCCGCCCGGCTCGGGCTCCCGGCCGCAGGCGTGACCTTGGTCTCCGGGGCGGCGTCGCCCGCGAAGCTCGTCGAGCTCCGGGGCGTCACGGCCGCGCAGGCTTGGGCGCGTCTTCTGGCCTGAGTCCGCACAATCCGCTTGAGAGGGCAGGGGGCTCCGCTGACAGTAGGTCCATGTGCGCGGACAAGAAACCCGCCTCGGCTTCCGGCAAGGAAGGCTTCGAGGCCGAACTCAAGAAGCTCGAGCAGCTCGTCGAGTCCCTCGAGTCCGGCGACGTCTCGCTCGACGAACTCGTCGCGAAGTACGAGGAAGGCATGCGCCTGCTGAAGTCCTGCCAGAAGTCGCTCGAGGCCGCGGAACTGCGCATCGAGCAGCTGGGCAAGCGCGGCGAAGATTCGCAGGGCTGATGTCGCTTCTCGCGTCCATCCGCGGACCGGCCGACGTCAAGGCCCTCGCTCCCGAACAGCTGCCGCTGCTCGCGCAGGAGATCCGCGAACGCCTCGTCGCCGTCACCGCCAAGAACGGCGGCCATATCGGACCCAACCTCGGCGTGGTCGAACTCTCGATCGCGCTGCACCGCGTCTTCGGCACGCCGCAGGACAAGTTCGTCTTCGACGTGGCCCACCAGGGCTACGTCCATAAGCTCCTCACCGGTCGCAACGGCCCCGACTTCGACGGCATCCGCACGACGGGCGGGCTCAGCGGCTTCCTCAACCGCGAGGAGAGCCTGCACGACGTCTTCGGCGCGGGCCACGCCGGCACGGCGCTTTCCGCCGCCGTCGGCCTCGCCAACGCGCGCGACCGCCTCGCCGAGGATTCCCACGTGGTCGCGCTGATCGGCGACGCGGCCCTCACCTGCGGCGTCACGATGGAGGCGCTCAACAACGCCGCGAAGTCGACCAAGCGCCTGGTCATCGTCCTCAACGACAACGAGTGGTCCATCGACCGCAACGTCGGCGCGGTGGCCGACATCCTGAGCCGTCTGATCGTCACGCGGCCGTACAATAATTCGCAGCAGGGACTGAAGCGCTTCCTCGGCAAGAGCCGCCTCGGCACGAAGTTCCTGGACTTCGGCCGCAGCTTCAAGCGCCACGTGAAGAACTGGTATACCCACAGTTCCTCGCTCTTCGAGCAGTACGGCGTCCGTTACGTCGGCCCGATCGACGGGCATGACCTCGGAGCCCTCGAGCGCTACCTGAAGTTCTGCAAGGACTCCACCGGCCCGATCCTCCTCCACGTCCGCACCGAGAAGGGCCGTGGCCTCGGCGCCGCGCTGAAGAACCCCGAGAAATTCCACGGTACGGGCGCCTTCGATCCGGAGACGGGCGACTCGCTCGCTTCCGGCGCCCCCGGCGCTCCCAAGGCCTGGCAGGATGTCTTCGGCTCGCTCCTCGTGCGCGAAGCCAAGGCCGATGCCCGCGTCGTCGGCATCACCGCCGCGATGCCTTCCGGCACGGGCCTCAACCAATTGAAGAAGGAGCTGCCGGCGCAGTATCACGACGTCGGCATCGCCGAGGAGCACGCCGCGCTCTTCGCCGCCGGCATCGCCGCCCGCGACCTCCGTCCGGTCTGCGCGATCTACTCCACCTTCATGCAGCGCGCCTACGACATGGTCATCCATGACGTGTGCCTCCAGCGCCTGCCGGTGACCTTCTGCATGGATCGCGCCGGCGTCTCGCCGAGCGACGGCCCCACGCACCACGGCCTCTTCGACATCGCCTACCTGCGCTGCGTCCCGAACGTCACGCTGATGCAGCCGAAGGACGAGGACGAGTTCTCGGACATGTTGCACACCGCGCTGAAATCCGGCGCGCCGATGTTCATCCGCTACCCCCGCGGCGCCGCCGCCGGCAAGGCGATCAAGGCGCAGCCCGCGCTCATCCCGCTCGGCCAGGCCGAGGTCCTGCGCGCCGGCGCCGACGTCCAGCTCTGGGCCCTCGGCACGATGGTGCCTGAAGCCCAGGCGCTCGCCGACAAGCTGGCCGCCGAGACGGGCCTCTCCGTCGGCGTGGTCAATGCGCGCTTCGCCAAGCCGATCGACGCCACCTTGCTCGTCGAACAGGCCAGGTCGGCCAAGCTCATCGTCACCCTCGAAGACGGCGCCGTCACCGGCGGCTTCGGCACGGGCGCGCTCGAGACGCTCGCCGGACACGGCGTGCGCACGCCGATCGTCCGGCTCGGCTGGCCCGACCGCTTCGTCGGCCACGCCACCGACGTGAAGACGCTCCGCGCCGCCCACGGCCTTTCGCCCGACCAGATGCTGGCGACCGTGAAGGCGGCGTTGAAGTGAGCGTGGCAGGTAATCGCGGTTAGCGGTTGGAATGACTCACCTGAAGTCGTCGAACGGATGCGATGCAGGGCGGGCATTCCATGCAGACATGCCTGTTCTTCAGCGTTTTCCCCAACCGCCATCCGCCAACCGCTAGCCGCCGATACCTTGTTATGCTTCTCAGAACTCCCAGGAGAGCGCGAGGCGCGCTTCGTACGGGCTGTACTCGGAGACGTTCAGGCTGCCCTTGTTCGCCGGGGCGCCGGTGAGCTGGGCCAGCACGGTGAAGGCGACGGAGAAGTCGTCCTTGCGATAGTTGATGGCCGGTCCGATCTGCACGCCGGATTCCTCGAAATCGGCCCCTTCGATCCATTCGGAGGCGGCGAACGCCTCGAGGCCGACGGCCCATTCCTTGGTCAGCTGGTAGGCGATGCCCTGGGTGACGAACAGTTCATAAGCATCTTCGCCGCCCTTGGTGTGGAGGAGCTCGACGCCGAGATTGGCGACGTAGATCCACGGGCTGTTGTCGCCGAAGTTATGTTGGAAGATGTATTTGGACTCCACGAACCAGCGGTCCCGGAGGTGCCCGTCATGCAGGCTGGCCTGCGAGTAGCCCAACTCGAGGTAGAGCGCGCGGCCCCAGGCTTCCTTGTCCGGGTGGGCGAGCATCTTGATGTATTCCACGGCCACGCCGCGGAAGCGCAGGCCTTCGCGGTCGGCGGTGTCGAAGTAGGTCTGGTCGAACTCCAGCGCGAGCTGTTCGGTGGGCGAGATGCCGTACTCGATCTCGGTGCGCAGGTCGAAGCCGCGGTAGCGCGCGTCATAGCCGGCGCCGAGGTCCTTGCCGAAGCGGCCGGTGATGAACTGCTCGAACTCGTATTTCCCGGGCTTAAGGGTCTCGGCGAGGTAGGAGTAGCCGAACGGATTCTCGCAACCGAAGGCGGTCGCGGCGGCGAACAGGGAAAGCAGGGCGGGCGTGGGGAGGCGCATGAAACCTTTCTCCCCTTTGCCCGCCCCGCTTTCAAGGCGTTTCTACGGGCGAGGTGTCAGAACTCGATGCCGCAGCGGAGGCGGGCTTCGTAGGGGCTCTTTTCGCTGACGTTCAGGTCGCCCTTGTCGGCGGGCGAACCCAGGACCTGACCGAGCACGGTGAACGTGGCGAAGAAGCCGTTCTCGCGCTGGTAGCGGACACAGGGGCCGGCGAGCACGGCGGCGTATTCGAAGTCGTTCAGCTCGGCCCACTCGGCTTCGGCGACGACCTCCACGCCGGCGATCCAATGCTTGTTCAGTTCCCAGGCGATGCCCTGGGTCAGCTTGAGCTTCACGGCGTCCGCGCCGGTCGCCGGCTTGCGTTCGACTTCGGCGATCAGGTTGGCGGCGTAGACGTTTTCCTGGGAGACGCCGAAGTTGTGCTGGAGCAGGTATTTCAGCTCGAGGCTGTATTCGTCGCGGAACGATCCGTCCTTGGAGCTCGTCTGGGAGTACCCGGGTTCGATGTAGATCGCCTGGCCCCAGGCGGCCGTGTCCGGATTGGCCAGCATGCGCATGTAGGCGACCTGGATGCCGTCGAAGCGCAAGCCTTCGCGGACGCTGTTGTCGAGGTAGCGGTTGTTGAAGTAGAACGAGAGCTGCTCGTTGGCGGAGAGGCCGATCTCGTATTCGGTCTTCAGGTCGAAGCCACGGTAGCGGGCGTCATAACCGGAGCCCATGTCGCGGCCGAAGCGGCCGGTGACCCACTGCACGATTTCCGTGCGGCCCGGCTTGATGGTTTCCGTGAGGTACGAGTAACCGAAGGGGTTGTCGCAGCCGACGGCGGTGGCGGCGGAGGCGAGGGTGAGGGTGGTGAGGAGCGTTTTCATTGGGAGGAAGGAGTGTGTGATAATGAGACTCGCTCTCATTTGTCAAAGATGAAACTGAGTCTCATTCTCATCTCAATCGCATCTTTGTGATGAAAGGTTTGAGTTACCGAGGGAAATGGAGGATTTTATCCCTCCCCGATGCCGCTGCTAATTGTCATTCCTGTGCGCAATGAGGAGCGTCGGCTCGGTCCTGGTCTGGCCCGACTGGCCGAAAGCCTGCAGGCCAACCACTGCCCAGATGTGCTGATCGTGGTCTCGGACAACGGGTCGACGGACTGGACCCGGGCCGTCGCCATCGAGTCGGCGGCCAAGATCCCCTATCGGGTCGTCTATCACCGAGCCACCGATGGCGCCGACAAAGGGGTCGCGATTTTTTCCGCCTGGGAGTCCGCGCCGGAAGG
>RGES01000160.1 GCA_009917805.1 Verrucomicrobiota bacterium | reverse complement strand
GAATGATTCGGCGGCCCTTGACGGGGCGCTTGCCGGTGACGCTGCAGATACGGGACATAGTGTTCGGGCTCCTTTTGGAAAGTCGGAGCAAAGGAGAGCCGGGGCCGTTGGCAAGCGGTAATTACCCCTTAAGTCCGCTTCAAAGCCCGGTCGAGGGCCTGCAGGCCGGCCGAAAGGGCGTCCGGAGGGGTCAAAAGGCTCAAAACGATGCTCGGGACGGTGGTCGGCATCCCATAGAAATAACCCGGGTGCGCCCAGACGCCCTCGCTCAAGGCATTCATCAGGAAGCGATCTTCGTGGACGCCGGGAGGCAAGGTCAGGATCGCGGTCCACCCGGCCGGGCGGGGCAAGACCGTGCAACCGGAGGCGGTCGAGGCGGCCCAGGCACGCAAGGTGGCCTCGCCTTGGCTGACGCGGGTGCGAACGAGGGCTCGGAGCGGCTCGGCCCGACGAAGAAGATCGGGCAAGGCCAGCTGTGCCGGCGTGTTCACCGAAAGGAAGGCGTCGGCGATGTGCTCGAGACGGCGGCAGGCTTCGAGCGTCGAAGCGGCCGGGCCGGCGACGACGATCCAGCCGAGCTTCAGCTGCGGAGCGAGCGCGACCTTGGAGAGTCCGCTGAGGACGAACGTCATCACGTTGGCCTCGCCGGCCCAGGTGCCCGGCGTGGCGACGCCTTCGGCGGGATAATCGAGGAAGACTTCGTCGCACACGATCGCGAGGCCGTGCTTCAGCGCGAAGCCCCGCAACACGTCGCGGTCGCGACGGCCGACGAACGCGCCGGTCGGATTGGACGGATTGATGCAGAGGACGGCGCGCGTCTGGCGATTCACGCTCAGCGTGGTCGCATCGATGACCCATTCCCCGGCGAGCTGCACGAGCTGATACGGGCGGAGCGTCACGCCTTCGAGCGCGGCGATGACTTCGAGCAACGGGTAAGCCGGCTCCGGCACGAGCACTTCGTCGCCGGGATTGCAGAGCAACTTGAAGACCCAGGAGTAAGCCTCGCTCGTGCTGGCCGTCAGGAATAGCTGGTCGACCGGCACGCGGGCGCCACGGGACGAATAATAATCCGAGATCGCCGTGCGGGCCGAAGCCAAGCCCAGCGGATTGGGATCCTGGCGCTGGATGCCGTCGCGGCGCAGGAGCGGACCGAGGTCGGCCGCGGACCACGCGAAGCCGGCGTTGGCCGGATTGGAATCGGAGAGGTCAATCACCGGCTGACCGGCGGCGAGTCGCTTCGCCTTCGCCTTGCTCAGGGCGTTGGTCGTATCGGCGAAGGAGAGTCTCGAGCTGAACATAAGAAAGGTGGAGGCGGTAAGCGGTTAGCGGTTGGCGGCTGGACCGCGAACGTGGCAACAATCCGCAAGCAGACCCCACAAGCAAGGGTTATGAACCCCTCCGGACACTTAAACCCTAATGGCGCGCACCGGGCGGGCGGAACGACGGCGCCGACGGCTTGGCGATGGACGGAGCCTCCTTGTCGTCATCGCGACGTGAAGCGCGAAAACGAACCAGCCCTCCAAGCAGACGACCGGCCTCCTCCGTTCGAGCTAAAAGCGCCTCGCAGACCCGCTTATCCAAGAGACCAGCCTCATGAATCACCTCCAGCTGGGTGCGAAGCTCGCACAAAGAACCCCTAGCGATATACAAGAATCTGAGGGCATCCTGATTCGTCCCTCTTCCCGCGCCTTCGGCGATGTTAGACGGAATGGAGATAGCCGCCCGACGAAGCTGATCGACGAGTGCGAAATCATTCCGGACCGCGGCGACATTCACGGACCGATAGACTTCGACCGCGAGGGCCTTGGCGGCCTTCCATGCCGAAAGGTCACGATAGCTCACCACCTTAGGATTCTCTTGGGGATGCATAGACTCCCTATCATCGAGAAACGCTCTCCCTCCGCACTTCCCGCCATTACCCATGATACGACTGACAGAGGCACCCCACACCCAGGCCCGGCAACCTCCCCACACTTCCGCCTATTGCATCTTCCCAACCGCCAACCGCTGACCGCCACCCGCCGCCACCCACTTTGCCACCTAATTCCAGATTGAACTCATCCCCTCCCCCTCCAAAGGTGTCCTTATGTCCCAGCAAGTCCTGAAGCCTCGCGTCCGCGGGTTCATCTGCATCACCTCCCACCCCGACGGTTGCGCCGCTGCCGTCCGCGAGCAGATCGCCTACGTGAAGTCCCGTAAGCCCATCCAGGGCGGCCCCAAGTCGGTCCTGGTCATCGGCGCCTCCACGGGCTACGGCCTCTCTTCCCGCATCTCCGCCGCCTTCGGTTCCGGCGCCGCCACCCTCGGCGTGTTCTTCGAGCGCAACGGCGAAGGCGACAAGCCCGGCTCGCCTGGCTGGTACAATACGGCCGGCTTCCACGCCGAAGCGAAGAAGGCCGGCCTCAAGGCCATCTCCCTCAACGGCGACGCCTTCTCGGCCGAGCTCAAGGTCCAGGTCATCGAGGCCATCAAGTCCAAGATGCCCGGAGGCAAGGTCGACCTCGTCGTCTACTCCCTCGCCTCCCCGCGTCGCACCGCCCCCGATGGCGTGACCTACAAGTCCGTCCTCAAGCCGACCGGCGCCCCCTTCCACGCCAAGAACCTCGACACCGACAAGAAGGTCGTGAACGAGGTCACCCTCGAGACCGCTTCCGCCGACGACATCGCGCAGACGGTGAAGGTCATGGGCGGCGAAGACTGGGAACTCTGGATGAACGCCCTCGACGGCGCCGGCGTCCTCAAGGAAGGCTGCCAGACCGTCGCCTACTCCTACATCGGGCCGCAGGTGACCTGGCCGATCTACAAGGACGGCACCATCGGCAAGGCCAAGGAGGACCTCGAGCGCGCCAGTCGCAAGATCGACGCGCTGATGAAGCTCCACCGCGGCCGCGCCTTCGTGTCGGTGAACAAGGCGGTCGTCACGCAGGCCAGCTCCGCCATCCCCGTCGTTCCCCTCTACGTCTCCCTGCTCTTCAAGATCATGAAGGCCAAGGGCACGCACGAAGGCTGCATCGAGCAGATCCAGCGCCTCTTCGAGAAGCAGATGTACAACGGCAACGCCCTCGACTTCGACGAGAACGGACGCGTCCGCATCGACGACTGGGAGATGGCGCCCGACGTCCAGAAGGCCGTCTTCGAAGCGTGGCCTCACGTCACGACCGAGACCTTCGACGCGCATGCCGACTTCGCCGGCTATCAGTCCGACTTCATGAAGAACTTCGGCTTCGGCCTGGCCGGCATCGACTACGAAGCCCCGACCGAAGTCGAACGCCCCATCGAGGACGCCTAAGTGACCAAGGTCTTCTCCATCGCGAACCAGAAGGGCGGCGTCGGCAAGACGACCACCACCGTGAACCTCGGCGCCGGCCTCGCGCGCCTCGGCATCCCGACCCTCATCGTCGACCTCGACGCCCAGGCCAACGCGACCAGCGCGCTCGGCATCGAGAAGACCGAAGGCAAGTCCCTCTATAAGGTCCTGCACGGCGAAGCGAAGGCCGCCGACATGGTCGTCGCGACTTCCACCGAGAAGCTCGACCTCATCCCCTCCGAGGTCGACCTCGCCGCGGTGGAGTCGGAACTCGCCCAGGCCGAGAACTACCTCGGCCGCCTCCGCAGCAGCCTCGCCCCGCTCATCGAAGCGAAGACCTACGGCGCCATCCTCATCGACTGCCCGCCGGCCCTCGGCATGCTCTCGATGAACGCGCTGAGCGCCTCGGACTACCTCTTCGTGACGCTGCAGACGGAATACCTCGCGATGGAAGGCCTCGGCCAGATCGTCGGCGTGGTCGACCAGCTCAAGGCCGCCGGC
>RGES01000159.1 GCA_009917805.1 Verrucomicrobiota bacterium | reverse complement strand
GCCGCTTGGCTAAGATCCCCGGCATGCAGGAAGGCGAAGACCCGAAGTTCCCGGCCGACCAATATTACAACCCGCCGGAGGACAAGCCGCTCAAGGTCACCGTGCTCAGCGAGAAGGAAGCCAAGCGCGTCGAGCTCCGCGAATACGCCTACACCAAGGTCAAGGTCACGCTCCTCGCCGGACAGGAGACCGAACGCGAACTGGTCTCCCTGCGCCTCAATCCTTGGTGGTATCCGCACGGCATCTACGAGCCCAAGAACGACGGCACCGGCGGCCCCTTCACGATCGGCCGCGTGATCCACAGTTCCCGCAGCGTCGGCTTCACCGGCTGGATCGGCGGCGTCGCCGTCTTCGACCGAGCGTTGACGGCTGAAGAACTCGCCAAGTTCCACGCGCTGACGAAATAGGCCTTAGCGGTAAGCGGTTGGCGGATAGCGGTTGGGGAAACAAGGCCGCCGCATGGTGGCCGAAGGTAGGGGCGTGGTTGCGCCGCGCCCTCCGCATAGGAGTGCACGATGAATCGTGCCCCTACCTTGGGTTCGCCCTGCGGCGAATAAGGACAGCACACGGTGCTGTCCCGACCCTGGATACCCCAAGGTCGGCACGCAGTGCCAACTCTACCCCCATACTCGATACTCCATACTCTCGGGAAAAAGCACCTTTGCACTTTTGCACCTTTTGCACTGTATTAACCCCATGGTTCGTAGCCTCCTCCTGCTCCTCCTCGCCTCCGCCCTCTCCGCCCAGACGATCACCATCGCTCCGGCCCCGGTCGACCGCGCCGCGCTGGTCGTGCGCGTACCGTGCTATCCTTTCAAGAAGGACCCAAACCGCCTCTGTGCCTTCGACGATGCGGGCAAGGCCTACCCCATGCAGGAGGAGCTCCTCAATTACCAGTTCCTCTCAAAAGCCGAAAATGAAAAGGAAACGCAGAGGCGGACGGCCGAGTTCGTCGCCATCCACGAAGGCAAAATCCCCCAGGACCCGGTCCAACACATGCTCCTCACGGTTGGATCATTACCAGCGAACAAGACCCTCCGACTGACGGTCCAGGAGCGGGACAACCCGAGCAGAGTGATGGTGAAAACGGACGCTTCGGGCAATCCCATGTTGAACATCGATGGGAACGTGTGCCTGACCTACCAAACTAATAAAAAGAACAAGCCTCGCCCCGACATCAGCGACTCCATCCTGCGCGCCGGATACCTGCATCCGGTCCGCTCGCCTTCGGGAGCCATCGTGACCGGCGACTATCCGAGCAACCACCCGCATCACCACGGAATCTGGACACCATACACCAAAGCGGTCTTCCAGGGACGGACGACGGACTTCTGGAACATGCAGAACAAGAAAGGACGTGTGGACCTGGTAGGATACGGAATCAACGCACCAGGCGGGGGCGCCGTCTATCAAAAGCTCGATGCCACTACCGGAATGGTCGACCTGACCGCCCCCAAGGAGATCACGGCCTTGTGGGATGCCTCGATGGTCCTCCTCTACGACATCGCGGACACCCCCAAGCCGATGGTGGTCTTCGACCTCATCACCGAACAGGCCTGCGCGACCCAGGATCCTGTCGAACTCCCCGAATACCATTACGGCAGCTTCGGCCTCCGCGGCCCCGATGAATGGAACGGCAAGGAAGGCGCCCGCTACCTGACCTCCGAAGGCCTCAGCGACCGCAAAAAAGCCGACGGCACCCGTGCCCGCTGGTGCTACCTCGGCGGCAAGACCTCCGCCGGCCTCTCCGGCACCGCTGTCCTGGGCTACCCCGACAACTTCCGCTTCCCGATGCCGGTCCGCCTGCATCCCGACATGCCCTACTTCTCGATCGTCCCCCAGAAGCTCGGCCCGTTCACGATCAAACCCGGCGAACGCTACGTCACCCGCTACCGCTTCATCGTCACCGACGGCGAACCTGATGCCAAACTCTTCGACGCCTGCTGGAACTCGCTCGCCCATCCGGCGGTGGTGAGTGTGGCGAAGTAGGTAGGGGCGAGCGGCCCGCTCGCCCGCGGCTGACCGAGCCGATGTATTGAGGTAGGGACAGCACCACGTGCTGTCCTAGCGGCACAAGCCCCAAGGGAGGACGCGATGATGATCACGTCCCTACCTCGTTACAGCTATGTCGTGACGCGGTCCCGACCCCACCCGCTACAGAGAAGCCCAGCGCTTACTTCTTCCGGTAATACTTCACGTCGTCCAAGGTGACCTTGTTCGACACGAGCAGACGGAGCACCTGCTTGGATTCGTGGGCGATGCCCGGGGAGCTGAAGCTGCCGATTTCTTTGCCATCGACCGACGCCGTCATGGTTTCGCCGACGATGGTGACCCACCGGTCTTCATGTCCTGCAGCGTGACCTTCTTGGTGCCGAACGTCGCGGCGCAGAGATGGCCGGCATGCACTTCCTTCAGGGTCAGGTCGGCGAAGTTGAGCATGAGGGTGTCCTTCGCCTCATGGAACTTGAAACGCATCGTGGCGGTGCCGTCGATGAACTGGAAATCATGGCCGACATCCACCGCATGGATGGCTTCCGGATGGATGTAGATGTACATCGTGCCGTCCACGAGATCGACCTCCTTGTTGCCTTTCGCGCTCCAGGAACTGCTGGTCTTCCAGCCGTTGCCGGGTTCGTCCTTCACCTTCTGGGTCTCCTTACGATCGAAGGTATCGGAGAAGACGAGGGTACCGAAATTCTCTTCAGCCGCGACCGAAAGGGCGAAGCAGCAGGCAAGCAGTGGCAGGATGCGCATAGGTGGGGATAAGCGGACACTGAAGCTGGGTGGAACTAAGCCAAGGGGAAACCGGAGGCCGGATGATTGGCTGGGGACATATGGCCTCCGCATTAATTCCGGTCTCCGGTCTCCCCTTGAGACCCGCCTCTCACCACGCCCACATGCCCCCTTGATCGCCACTAGCCCTAGCCCCAGCCCTGGCCCTAGCCCTAAAACCATCCTTTATCATCCATCCCCCATCCTCCATCTTCCCCACCATGGCCTCCCGCAAATCCCCCTGGATCGACGTCACCATCCCGTTCGCCAACGGCATGCATGGCTGGCCGGGCAATCCGCCGACGGTGATCAAGCCGCACGCCGCGCTGGCCAAGGGCGACGTCTGCAACGTGTCCGTCTTCAACCTGAACACGCATGCGGGCACGCACATGGACTCGCCCTGGCACTTCCTCAAAGGCCTCGGCACGATGGACGACCTCCCCTTCGACGCCGTCATCGGCCCCTGCCGCGTCGTGGAGATCAAGGACCAGAAGTCGATCAAGCCGGCCGAACTGGCCAAGCTGAAACTCAAGAAGGGCGAGCGCATCCTCTTCCGCACGCGCAACTCGAAGGTCAGCTGGAAGAAGAAGTCGTTCGACAAGGATTTCGTCTACGTCTCCAAGGAAGCCGCGCAGGTTCTCGTCGACAAAGGCATCCGCACGGTCGGCATCGATTACTTCAGCGTCGGCGGCTTCTACAAGGACGCCGTCCCGACCCACCACATCCTGCTCGGCAAGAAGGTCTGGATCATCGAGGGCCTGAACCTCGAGAAGGCCAAACCCGGCCGCTACGAGATGATCTGCCTGCCGATCCGCATCGCCAAGGGCGACGGAGCCCCCTGCCGCTGCATCCTCCGCCCGCTCTGAATCAGCGAAGGGTCTTCTTGCCCCGGGCGAAGGCGCTGGGGGTCACGCCGGTGTGACGTCGGAACTGGGCCGTGAAGCTGCTCTGGTCGCAGAAACCAAGTCGATCGGACAGGGCTCCGAGTTTCTCCTCGCCCTTGAGGATGCTTTCGCAGGCCGAACGGATGCGGCACTT
>RGES01000158.1 GCA_009917805.1 Verrucomicrobiota bacterium | reverse complement strand
CCGCTCACCGACATCATCCCGGTGACGATGCAGGAAGGCGACCTGACGACCCAGTACGCCAAGGACCCGGTCGAGAAGCTCGGCCTGCTGAAGATGGACTTCCTGGGCCTCAAGACGCTCACCATCATCGACGACGCCCAGAACCTCGTCCGCAAGCACCGCAAGCTGCCCGACTTCGACATCGAGAAGGTCGGCTTCGAGGACGCCAAGACCTTCGCCCTGCTCAACGAGGCGAAGACCATCGGCGTGTTCCAGCTCGAATCCGGCGGCATGCAGTCGCTCTGCCGCAAGTTCAACATCACGCAGATCGACGAGATCGTCGCGCTCATCGCGCTCTACCGTCCGGGTCCGATGCAGTTCATCCCGGACTACATCAAGGGCAAGGACGACCCCACCTTCGTCAAGTACGCGCACCCGCTCCTCGAGAAGGTCGCCAAGGAGACCTACGGCATCCTCGTCTACCAGGAACAGGTGATGGAAGCCGCCCGCGTCGTCGCCGGCTACACCCTCGGCGGCGCCGACATGCTCCGCCGCGCGATGGGCAAGAAGATCCGCGAGGAGATGGAGCAGCAGCGCTCGATCTTCGTCGAAGGCGCCAAGGCGACCAACAACATCGACAAGAAGAAGGCCGAGGAGATCTTCGCCACGCTGGAGAAGTTCGCCGAATACGGCTTCAACAAGTCGCACTCCGCCGCCTACGCGATCCTCTCGTATCGCACCGCCTACCTGAAGGCCAACTACCCGGTCGAGTTCATGGCCGCCGTGCTGACCTCCGAACAGGGCAACGCCGACAAGCTCGCCGAATTCATGGCGGAGGTCGAAGCCCTCGGCATGAAGGCGCTCGGCCCGGACGTGAACCAGTCCGACACCGACTTCACGCCGGTCATCAAGGACAACGCCATCCGCTTCGGCCTCGGCGCCATCAAGGGCGTCGGCGAACAGGCCGCCCGCAACATCGTCGCCGAGCGCGAGAAGAACGGCCCTTACAAGGACTTCGCGGACTTCGTCGGCCGCCTCGGCGAGTTCGACCTCAATTCACGCACGCTGGACTGCCTCGTGCGCGCCGGCGCCTTCGACTTCACCGGCGAAGACCGCCGCCACCTCGTCGACTCGATCGAGTCCGTCCGCCGCCACTTCGCGGGCGAACGCAAGGAACGCGCCAGCGGCCAAGGCTCGCTCTTCGACATGCTCGGGGCCGAGGACGCCGGCGCCGCGCGCCCGACGGACCTCATCCTCCGCAAGTCGGAGAAGATGCCCAAGCTCGAGATGCTCAACAGCGAGAAGGCCCTGCTCGGCTTCTACCTCAGCGGCCACCCGCTCGCCGACTACCACGGCCTCGACGAAGCCGTCGCCACGCTCACCGTCACGCCGGACCGCATCGAGCTCGACAAGAAGGAACGCCACACCGTCCGTATCTGCGGCATCGTCGGGGCCCTCGAGAAGAAGATCTCCAAGAAGGACAACCGCCCGTGGGCGCTCTTCACCGTCGCCTCGCGCTCGGTGACGATCCCCGTGATGATGTTCTCCGACGCCTATGACGCCGCCGCGCAGCTCAAGGACGGCGAACTGCCGCTGCTCATGGACGGCTCGCACGTGATCGTCGACGCCCGCCTCAACTTCCGCGAGGAACGCGGCGAGTGGTCGCTCAGTGCGCACGCCATCACGCCCCTCCGCCGCGCCCCGAGCCTCATCAAGAAGATCCTCTTCGCGCTCAAGCCCGGCCCCGACGCCGGCGACTTCCTCGAGAAGATCGTGGCGCACACCCGCAAGGTGGACGGCACGACGATCGTGCAGGTCGGCTTCATCCAGCCGGACGGCCGTGTGCTCGTGGCCGAAGCCGCCCGCGGCATGACCACCCGCTTCGACACCGAGACCTACGGCGCCTTCGGCCGCCACCCGGCGTGCGCCGGCATCCAGATCGAACCCGTCGCCCCGACGCAGCCGCCGCAGCGCAAGTACGGCCCGCGCAGCTGATCGTCGCGGCTCGGTCGGCGGCGTAAACGTTCGTGTCCTTCTTCAGGGGTTTTTCGTTGTGCCCGCGGGATATCTAGGCTTACTATTAGCATGCTTGAACAGCACCCAGCTTTTGGGAAGTTCACTCCGAGCCTGGCCCAAAGGCTCCTCCTGGCCATCATCCGCGTCCCCCCTCTCTATCGAGGCTCACTTCGTCCTTTCTGGGTAAGGGTGCTGAATACGTTACGCCGCGGCCCGGTGGACGTATGCTCCGTTTTCGGCCGCTTCAGGGTCTACCCGACCAGCAACCTGGTCGACAGCGCCCTGCTGATCCACCCCGCTTACAATGAAGCGGAGATTTCCTTCCTCCGGGAGGGTCTGGGCGATGGAGGTACCTTCGTCGACATCGGAGCCAACATTGGCCTGTATTCCGTCGCGCTCGGCAACACGCTCCGCGGATCCGGCCGGGTCATCTCGATCGAGCCGAACCCGATCTGCGTCGAACGCCTCCGTGCGAACCTGAGCTTCAATCACCTGCCCGTCGCCGACGTCTTCCCGGTGGCCGCCGGCGATGCCCCTGGCCGCGGGCACCTGATCGTCGACCGCGACGACCTCGCGATCGCACGCACAGTCCGCGACGTGACCGGCGGCGACTTCGAGATCCGGACGCTCACCGACATCCTGGACCAAGCCGGCGTGGCCACGATCGACGCCCTCAAGATCGATGTCGAAGGCTTCGAGATGGCCGCCCTCGGGCCGTTCTTCCGTTCCGCACCACGCGCCCGCTGGCCGAAGCGGATCTGTATCGAGCATCTGGGCGAGAAATCAGACGTCATGAAGATGCTCGACGAAGCCGGCTACCGTCTCGTGCGAAATACCCGCAACAACGCGCTGCTCGTCCTCGGCTGAGCGTGCCGCACCCGCTTATCCGTTGACTTCAAAGGAGCGGGGCGGAACCTCGGACGTAGGTATGGTTTCCATCTATATCCGGACCTATAAGCGCGACATCGCGTGGCTGGATTTCTGCCTGCAGTCGATCCACCGCAACCTCAAGGGCTGGGATGAGATCGTCGTCGGCGTGCCCGAGGGCCAGGAGCACCACCTCCGCTACCTCGAAGGCGAACGCAAGGTCTCTTGCCCCCGCTTCCGCGAGGACTACGTCGGCCAGCAGGTCGCCAAGCTCCAGGCCCATCGGCATGTCCGCGGCGACTACGTGCTCTTCGTCGACTCCGACGTCGTGTTCCTCCCCGGGGCCGACGTCCGCGACTTCCTCCAGGACGGCAAGCCGCTGATCGAAAAAGTCCGCTACACCACCTTGGCGCGCCTGGGCGAAGCCGCCGTCAAATGGCAGGCCGCCGTCGAGCACCTCTTCGGCGAGAAGCCCGAGTGGGAATACATGCGGAGCCATGGCAGCCGCCTTTATCACACGAGCACCCTCCGGGCGCTCGAGGCCCGCTTCCCCGAGCTCGAAGCCTACGCGCGCGGCGTGCCGAAGCGCCTGTTCAGCGAGTTCAACATCCTCGGCTATTTCGCGGAGCAGCAGGAGCCGGACCGTTACCGCTTCGCGGATACGGACGCCGTGCCGATGCGCGCGCCCTGCTCCCGCCAGTTCTGGACCGTCGACGGCCTCACCCCGGCTACGCTCGCCGAACTCGCCGCGCTGGGCTTCCGCCCCCGCTGGCCTTCCACCCTCTCCCCGCTCGACAAGGCAAAGCGCTGGCTCTCCCAGGCCACCCGACACGCGAAGCAGTGGCTGAAGTCGCGCGGCCGCAACCCCTCCTGACCATGCGCCCGCTCCGGATCGCCTTCAGCGACTTCATCTTCAGCCGCAACGACCGCGATCGCATGGCGTCGTTCGACCCGCAGGACAACGTCTTCACCCGCCT
>RGES01000157.1 GCA_009917805.1 Verrucomicrobiota bacterium | reverse complement strand
CTCGAAGAAATCTTCCAGATGCAGCAGGCGCTCAACAAGCGCATCGGCGTCGAAACCGCCGGCATGACCGAGGAGGAAAAGATCAAATGGGTCCTCAACTACCTCCGCGCCATGCAGCAGGAGATGGCCGAGCTGACCGACTCGGTGCCCTGGAAGTGGTGGGCCAAGTACCAGAAGTTCGACGAGCAGAACGCCCGCGTCGAGGTCATCGACCTCTTCCACTTCCTCATCTCCATCGCCCAGGTCCTCGGGATGTCCGCCGACGACGTCTACCAGGCCTACCTGAAGAAGAACGCCGTGAACCACCAGCGACAGGACTCCGGCTACGTCAAGAAGGACGAAAACGACTCCCGCCACATCTGAGCCCACCCCCATGCGCCACCCCATCGCCCGCCGCTCCGGCTTCACCCTGATCGAACTGCTGGTCGTCATCGGCATCATCGGCCTGCTTTCCGCCATCACCTTCGGACTCTTCCGCGCGGCCAACAGCAGCCGCAACAAGTCCAAGTCCCGCGGCGACATCCAGGCCATCGCCATGGCCTGCCAGAGCTACCGTAAGATGTACGGCGACTTCCCCGCCTGCGCCACCGGTACGGACGATCGCTTCCGCCGTGACCTGCTCGACCAGCTCATCGGCCGTCGCCTGATCCGCACGACCACCCCGGGCGGCCTGCCGACCCTCCTCAATTACGACGACACCTCCCTCCCGACCGGCAGCGCCGGCCGCCAGATGCGCAGTTTCCTCAATCTCGGCGAGATCAACACCAACGACAATTCCAAGCTCGGCGCCGACGACTGGAAGGGCAACAACCCTGCCTGCCGCGAGTTCGTGGATGCCTGGGGCAACCCCTACGACTACCGCTACCGCGTGCTCACCGCCGGCAAGTTCGCCGACTGGAAGTCGCCTAACTTCCTTTTCGTCTGCGCCTCCGCCAACTACATCGCCGCTCCCGTGGAAGGCGACATCCTCGCGCTCGGCGAGTATTGGGACCCGGCCGGTTCCGGCGGCACCACGATGACCCGTTCGGGCATCGTGCCCACGACCTACTTCGACGAGAACGGCGGCAACGCGGGACCTTTCCGCGCCGACAATCTCGTCAATTGGGCGAACTGAGCTCGCCGGGTTTCAGCCAGCGAGCCAGAACGGCGACGATCAGCCAGGCGAGCACCGCCGTCGCCACGGTGTGCGAAAGGAAGTGTTCGCCGCGGGCGATCTGGTAGACGCCCATGCCGGCGCCGTAGACGAGGCCGATCAACGCGCCGCGTCGTCGCGCCTCGGCGGTGCCCCACGCGAAGGCCAACGCCAGCAAGGCGAAGCCCCCGCTGGCATGGCCGGCCGGAAAAGCGTGGCTGGGATAAAGCGCCGGCTTGGCGTCGAAGAGCAGCAGGTGCTCCCACGCGTTCGGGGCGACGGCTCCGTAGATCGAAAGGTCCCGCGGAGTGGCCATGTGCGTGATCGAACGCAGCTGCGTGCACACCAAGGAGACCACCGCCAGCGAGAGGAAGAGATAAATCGCCCGGCGCCGACCGAGCCAAGCAGGAGAGCGATCCGGGAAGGCGATCGCCCAGAGGAGCCCGAGGGCGAACGCGTAAAGCAGGACCTTAGGTCCGGTATAGGCCAGCTGATGAAACCAGCCGGAGTCCTTGGGAATCAGCCAATCCCGCCCGTCCCAGAACCAGGATTGGACAGCCAGGTCCAGCGACTCGCCGCCGGTCCCATGGAAACCGAAGAAACCCAAGACGACCGCGAGCGCGAGCGCCGGCAGGACCACGGAAGGCCGATCAACGTGCGGGATTCTGGAGTCCGCCATGGTTGAAGAGGTCGTCGGTGCCTTGGTAGTGGATGATCGCCTCGTCCACCGCCGCGGTATCGGGAGCGGTCACCGGCATCAGCGCGCCCGTGGCGAGGTTGGCCTTGTACTGGACGGCCTGGCGGACGGGCTTGAGGACGGTCAGCAGGCCGTCGGGACGCAGCACGGCGACCTTCTGATAGTTGCTGATGAAGGCGCGCGGGCGGAAGGACGGGCTGAGCGCGTCGTTGCCGACGAAACGGGAAAGGTAGTTCGCGCCGAGGAGTCCGAGCACCGTCGGAGCGGTGTCGATCTGGCTCATCATCGTGTCGAACTTACGCGGGGCGATGTTGCCCGGCGACCAGATGAAGAGCGGGATCTCGTACTTGCGGATCTCGAGCTCGCGCTTGCCGGCGACCGAAGCGCAATGGTCGGCGACGATGACGAAGACCGTGTCCTTGAACCAAGGCTTGACCTGCGCGGCCTTGAGGAAGGCGCCGATCGCGTAATCGGTGTACGCCACCCCGCCCTCGCGGTCGACGAGCTTCGGGTCGATCTTGCCCGCCGGCCACGTGTAGGGACGGTGGTTCGACGTCGTCATCACGAAATGATGGAACGGCTTCCCGGCCGCATGGGCCTTGTCGGCCTCCTCGAGCGACCAGGAGAACGCATCTTCGTCGCAGGCGCCCCAGGCGTTGCCGAAGGTCGCCTTCTTGCCGGCGGCTTCCTGGCGCGGCAGATCCACCACCCGGTAGCCATTGGCCCCGAAGAAGTAGTTCATGTTGTCGAAGAAACCGTCGCCGCCGTAGATGAAGGCCGTGTCGTACCCCTGCGTGCGGAGGACGGAGCCGAGGGTGGTGAGGTCTTCGCAGCCCTTGCGACGCAGGACGGACTGGCCGGGGATCGGCGGGATGGACAGCGAAAGCGCCTCCATGCCACGCACGGTGCGCGTCCCGCCGGCGTAGCAACGGGAGAACCAGAGCGACTCGCGGGAGAGACGGTCGAGGTTAGGCGTGAGGTTCTTCGGGGCGTAATCCGGCGAACCGTAGCAGCCCAGGAACTCCGCGCTCAGGCTCTCGATGGTGATCTGGATCACATTGAGGCGGCGCGTATCCTGACGACCGGCCGGCTTGATCCGGCGGGTGATGTCGTTGAGGTCGGCGCTCGCCGGCTCACCGCCTTGGGCGAGCAGCGTCGCGCGGAGCTGGGCGACGGCATCGGGACGCGAAGGATAGAAACGCTTCCACTCCAGCTGATTGGCCCAGAAGGCCGCCAGGAAGGCGTATTCGCCGTTCTTGGCCAGTTCGGTGTCGTAGCTGTTGTCCCAACCCGGCTGAGGGTCGCCCATGTGGCGCAGGCCCGCCGTGAGGCGCTCGCCGACGGACGTATGCGCGGTCGAGGCGGCCTTGAGGTCGCGACGTCCGACGAAGTAAGCCACGAGCAGGATCGCCAGCAACGGCGCGAGCAAGGCGACGAAGTTACGCCAGCGCGGCGTGACGTCGGCGGCGGCGCCTTCGTCCCAGCGGCGGACGAACCCGAGGCGACGCCACAGCAAGAACAGCCCCGTCGCGACCGTCAGCACGATGGCGATGATCAACGGGAGGTTGTAAGACTCCTTGATGTTCTTCACCACCTCGGTCGTGTACACCAGGTAGTCGACCGCGATGAAGTTGAAGCGGACGCCGAACTCCTCCCAGAAGAGGATCTCGGAGACCTTCCAGAAGGTGAACAGGAACGCGCCGAAGATCCACGCCGCGCGGAGCGGCAGGCGCAGCCAGCGTGAGGCGGACCAGGAGGCCGGCCAGACCGCGCTCAGCAGGCCCATCGGCAAGGTCAGGAACCACGCCATGAAAAGGTCGAACAGCAGGCCGACGAAGAGCGCGGCGAACGTCGGGAAGCCCCAGGATACGCCACCGAACGAGGCCACGAGCAAGCCGAGGCGAAGGAGCGTGCCAAGAAGGACGTAACTGGAAGCCAGGAGCAAGGTGCCCCCCTGACGCGAACCCAGGACCTTCGAGAACAGCGATTTCACAGGGTGATTAGTCGGAAA
>RGES01000156.1 GCA_009917805.1 Verrucomicrobiota bacterium | reverse complement strand
GCTAGGGCAGCACGCGGTGCTGCCCCTACCTCGCCCTTGCCCCCCTCGCGACGAGCGCCCATAGTCGCGTCATGCTGCTACCCCTGCTCCTGCTGGCCGCGATTCCCCCGACGATTTCCGAAGAGTCGAAAGTGCCGCCATACACGCTGCCCGATCCGCTCGTCTGCGCCGACGGACGCAAGGTCACGGATTCGAAGACGTGGAACGAGGTCCGCCGACCGGAAGTCTTCCGTCTCGTCGAGGAGAACATGTTCGGCCGCACGCCGGACACCGCGAAGCGGCAGGCCGACGCCGTGGTCGAGGTCCGCGAGCAGTCCAAGGACGCCTTCGGCGGCAAGGCCACGCGCACGCAGTTCAAGGTCTGGCCGATCGGCAAGCAGGGCCCGTCGTTCGACATGCTCCTCTACGTGCCGAACGCGGCGAAGCGCCCGGCCCCGGTCTTCGTCGGCCTCAATTTCGGCAGCAACCACACCACGACCGAAGACCCTGCGGTCTTCGTCGCTTCGAGCTGGGTCTCGAAGCAGTGGGCCTTGAAAGGCACCACTCAGGCCGATCCGGCCTTGCGTGGCGGGCAGGCGCGTCGCTGGGAGTTCGAGACGCTCATCGACCGCGGCTACGCTTCGGCTACGGCTTATTATGGCGATTTCGAGCCCGACCATCCCGAAGGCTGGAAGAACGGTTTCCGCGCGGCGCTCTCTCCCGACGGCGTGAACACGAAATGGAAAGACGGCGAATGGGCCGCCATCGGTTGCTGGGCCTGGGGTCTTTCGCGCATGCTTGACGTCCTCGAGAAGGTCCCGTCGGTCGATGCCAAGCGGGCCGCGGTGCACGGCCACTCGCGTCTCGGCAAGGCTTCGCTTTGGGCCGGCGCGCAGGATCAGCGTTTCGCCTTCGTGATCTCGAACGATTCCGGCTGCGGCGGCGCCGCGCTCAATAAGCGCATCTTCGGCGAGACCGTCGGCGTCATCACCGGGCACTATCCCGGCCGCGGTTTCCCGCATTGGTTCACCGCGCGCTTCGAGACCTTCTCCGAGAAGGAAGACCAGCTGCCGCTCGACGCGCATTACCTGCTCGCGCTCGTCGCGCCGCGGCCGCTCTACGTCGCCAGCGCCTCGGAAGACAGCTGGGCCGATCCGCTCGGAGAGTTCCTCGGCGCCGTGCACGCCGACCCGGTCTATCACGTGCTCGGCCAGCCCGGCCTCGGCACCAAGGAGTTTCCGCCCATCAGCCAGCCCGTCGGCCGGACCATCGGGTATCATATTCGTCCCGGTAAGCACGACATCCTGCTCGAAGACTGGAAGAACTACGCCGATTTCGCCGACCGCGTGCTGCCCGCCAAGTAAGGGCGGGGCCGCGGGCGGTTCGGCCTCACGCTCCTGTATTTCAATGGATAGAATGCTAGCCTCCGAAGCCGGCGATTTGGGTTCGACTCCCAACGGGAGCACCACTTTACGCGAACGAGTTCGCGAGGGCTAGGGGCAGGGCTTGGGCCAGGTGATTTTGGTAGGGGCAGCACCGCGTGCTGCCCTCGCTATTTCGGGCCGCCGAACGGTGGCCCAGGGTAGGGGCAGGACTACGTCATGCCCGGCATGGTTAAAGGGCGCGGCGTAGCCTCGCCCCTACCTTGCGTTCACCATGCGGCGAACACGGTCGCTCAGGCTTCCTGCTCTTTCTCGCCGGTCACCTTGCTGCCGACGGTGAGCATGACGAGGAAGCCGATGACGGCGTAGCAGATCGACGACCCGAGCAGGACGTTGCGGAGTTTGAAGAGGTCGGTCATCCAGCCCATGATGATCGCGGCGAAGGGCAGGAAGCCGAAGAAGCTCAGGCCCGCGACGGCCGAGACGCGACCGCGCAGTTCGGCCGGCGAGCGCTCTTGGACGATGGTGTTGGCGAGGCCGACCAGCGTGGACACGCCGACCGCGAGGCAGACGAGCGAAACCCCGGCCCAGACGAGGCCGTTCGCCTGGCTGAGGCTCACGAGCGCCCCGCAGGCGAGGACCATGCCGGTCAGGATCGCGAGGCGACGCAGGCTCGGGCGCAGCGCCATGATCAGAAGGGAGCCGGAGACCGAACCGGCGCCGGAGCAGAGCATGAGCAGGCCCATCTGCTGCGGCGAAGCGTGGAGGTCGTTCTTCGCGTACAGCGGCAGCAGCACGATGATCACCGGGAAGACGAAGAGGGTGTTGGTCGCAAGGAGCGCGACCATCGCGAGGCTGGGCTTGTCCTGACGGACATGGCGGAAGCCTTCGCCGGCCCCGCCCTGGCGCTTCTGTTCTTCCTCGGCCGTGCCCTGTGGTCGTCGTGGCAGCGTGGCCAAGGCGATCATCAGCGCCACGAAGGACGCTGCGTTCAGGTAGAAGGCCCATTCGGCGCCGTAGCGGCCGACGAGATAGCCCGCGGCGGCCGGGCCGACGAGTCGGGTGGCGTGGAAGACCGCGCGGTCGACGGAGATGGCCTTGGCGACGTTTTCCTTCGCGACGAGTTCCGGGACGATCGCCGCGGCGGCGGGCATCTCGAAGGAACTGGAGACGCCGAGCAAGGCCGCGGCCACGATGAGGTGCCAGGTGTGCAGCGCGCCGTGGGCGACAAGCTGGCCGATCGCGAGCGCGAAGCCGATCTGCGCGAGCTGGCAGACCTGCAGGATGAAGCGCTTGTCGTGACGGTCGGCGTAGGCGCCGCCGAGGCGGAAGAGCGCCAGCATCACCAGGCCGCTCGCGAGGTGGGGCGCGGCCTGCAGCAGGCCTTCGTAGCTCTGGAGGCCGTCTCGGACCACGACTTCGGTCATCACCCAGCCGAGCGCCATGCCCTGCATCCAGGTTCCCGTCATCGAGATCCCTTCGCCGACCATGTAGCGCGTGAACGGCCCGTTCGGGAAACGTTCGGCGGCGGGACTGGCGGAGGGGGAGGACATCGGCGGCGGCAAAATTGAGGACAACGGCTTAAAGAGCAAAGGGAATGGTGTTGGTTTGCCGCGTGGTGTTAGCGGTTGGCGGTTAGCGGATAGCGGTTGGAGCCGAAAGGGCGAAGTCTGGTAGGGGCACGATTCATCGTGCACTCCCCTGGAGGGAGGGCGCGGCGTAGCCACGCCCCACCCTTCGGCCGCCCTGCAGCGCCCTGATGCATCTTGTTAACCCTAACCGCTATCCGCTAACCGCAATTACCTTTTAAAAGCGGCTTCGGTCGCCTGCCAGGCGGCGTCGACGGCGGGCTTCAGCACGGCGGCGATGGCTTTGTAGCCGGCGACGTCGGGGTGGAGGTTGTCCTTGAGGTAGTGGCCGGGCTTGCCTTCGCCGTTAGGCAGGTTGAGCGCCGGGTTGATGTCCACGTACCAGAGGCCTTTGCCTTCCTTCACGATCTGCTGGAGCTGGCGGTTGTATTCGTCGAGCTGCTCCCACTTGGCCTTGCGGGAAGGCGCGCGGGTAGTGGCCACGAAGACCACGGCGCAATCCGGGTTCTCCTTACGCAGGCGTGCGAGGTATTCGCGGATGCGGGCGATGGGGGCTTCGACGGGGTCGCCGGCGTTGATGTCGTTGCCGCCGCACTGGAAGACGACCACGCGCGGGTGATAGGGCAGCGTGATGCGATCCATGTAGCCGAGGACTTCGGTGGTGTAGGAGCCGCCGAAGCCACGGTTGATCACCGGATAAGGCTTCATCTCCTCGGCGACGTTCTTCCAGAGGCGCAGCGTGCTGGCGCCGGAGAAGAGCAGGGCATGCTGAGGCGGCGGATTGGCCTTATCGGCAGCCTCGAAGGCGGCGATGTCCTTGGCCATGCGCAGCGGCTGCTGGGCCAGCGGCACATGGGGCTTGGCGACGTCAGCCGCGAAGCCGGTGACGG
>RGES01000155.1 GCA_009917805.1 Verrucomicrobiota bacterium | reverse complement strand
GAGATCTGGAACCTGGTCTTCATCCAGTTCAACGCCAATCCCGACGGCACCTTCAGCCCGCTCCCGGCCCGCCACGTCGACACGGGCATGGGCTTCGAACGCGTCAGCGGCATCATGCAGTGCACGAAGAACTTCAAGGACTTCTCCGGCGTGATCTCCAACTACGAGAGCGACGTCTTCACCCCGCTCTTCCGCCGCCTCGAGGAACTCTCCGGCAAGAAATACGGTTCCACCCTGCCCGCCGCCGGTTCGATCGGCGACACCCAGCAGGAGAAGGACGACGTGGCCTTCCGCGTCATCGCCGACCACATCCGCACGCTCTCGTTCGCGATCGCCGACGGCATCCAGCCGGGCAACTCCGACCGCAACTACGTCCTGCGCCGCATCCTGCGCCGCGCCGTCCGCTACGGCCGCACGCTCGGCCTGAAGAACGGCTTCTTCCACCAGCTCGTCGGCGTGCTCGCCGACACTATGGGCGACGTCTTCCCCGAGATCCGCACCCGCCGCGCCGTCGTGGCCGACGTGATCCGCATCGAGGAGGAATCCTTCAACCGCACCCTCGACAAGGGCATCGCCCTCTTCGAAGACGAAGCCAGCAAGCTCAAGGCCGGCGGCGTCATCTCCGGCGCCATCGCCTTCCGCCTCTACGACGAGCAGGGCTTCCCGCTCGACCTCACCCAGCTCATGGCCCGCGAACGCGGCCTGACCGTCGACGGCGCCGGCTTCGAGAAGCTGATGGAAGAGCAGCGCAACCGCGCCCGTGCCGCCCAGAAGAAGGAGATCATCACCCTTTCCGACATCGGTTCCGACCACCCGACGGCCTTCGTCGGCTACGACGCCCTCGCCACGCAGGCCAAGGTCGCCCAGGTCGCCAAGATCAAGGACCGCGCCGCCGTCATCCTCGACAAGTCCCCCTGCTACGCCGAGATGGGCGGCCAGGTCGGCGACTCCGCGCTCATCACCCTCGGCGGCCGCCAGTGGCGCGTCACCGACACCCAGAAGTCCGGCCAGACCTGGCTGCACTTCCTCGACGGCGAAGACGCCCCGGAAGCCGGCGCGACGATCGAGATCGCCGTCGACCAGGCCCGCCGCGACGCCATCCAGCGCCACCATACGGTCACGCATATCCTGCACTGGGCGCTCCATGAGGTCGTCTCCAAGGAAGCCTCGCAGAAAGGCTCCGCGGTCGACCCGTCGAAGCTGACCTTCGACTTCAACGGCCAGGCGCTCACGCCGGGCCAGCTGGCCGACATCGAGAAGCTCGTCAACGAACGCATCCTCGCCAACGACGCCGTGACGTGGAGCGAAGTCGCCTACGCCTCCGTCAAGGGCCGCCCGGACATCATGCAGTTCTTCGGCGACAAGTACGGCGACTCCGTGCGCGTCGTGCAGGTCGGCGGCAAGGCCGCTTCGCTCAACGGCTGGTCGATGGAACTCTGCGCCGGCACGCACGTCCGCCACACGGGCGAGATCGGCCTCTTCCGCATCGTCGGCGAGAACGCCATCGCCGCGGGCGTCCGTCGCATCGAAGCCGTCGCCGGCCTCGCCTCCTACGAACGCGCCAAGGCCGAAGCCGAGCTGCTCAAGTCGCTCGCCGCCTCGACCAACACCCCGGTCGCCGACCTCGCCAAGCGCCTCGAGCAGATCATGGAGCAGAGCGCCGCGCTTGAGAAGAAGCTCAAGGTCTTCCGCGACAAGGAATCTTCGCAGCTCGCCGACGCCCTCGCCGCCAAGGCGAGCGACCGCGCGGGCCTGAAGTACGTCGTCTCCCAGGTCAGCGCCGAGACCCCCAACGATCTCCGCGACCTCGGCGCCAAGGTCGCCGGCAAGGTCGGTCCTTCCGCCGTCGTCGTCCTCGCCGCCGTCTTCGGCGACAAGGTCTCCCTCGTGGCCAACTGCGGTGCGGACGCCGTCAAGGCGGGCAAGGCCGCCGGCAAGATCGTCACCGACGCCTGCGGCAAGCTGGGCGGCAAGGGCGGGGGCAAGCCGGACGCCGCGATGGGCGGCGGCACCGATGTCTCCAAGGTCGCCGAGGCCTTGGCGAGCGTCGGCTAAAAGACATCAGGGCTAGGGCTAGAGTCAGGGACAGGGCCAGGTGACACTGGCCCTCTTTCTTTGTGCCCAAACCCCGACCTTAATACCAACCCTAGCCCCAGCCCTAGCTCTGGCCCTGGCCCTAGCCCTGGCTCTAGCCCTATTATTCTTATCAATCCCCTCCCCGCTCTCCGTCCTTTATCATTCCTCCCCCATCCACCATCCTTCATCACATCCCTCCCCCATGCGCCTCCTCGCCTTGCTCCTCCTCCCGCTGACGCTCGCCGCCGCGACCAACGGCGCCGGCTATCACGTCCGCATGCAGGTGGACGCAGACCATCTCTTCGTCCCCGTCTCGGTCACGATCAAAGGCAAGGACCGCGCCGCGGTCGACGCCCGGGTCGAGGCGATCCGCAAGGAACTTGAGAAGCGTTTCGCCGATCAGCCCGGCTGGGAACTCCGCGAGGTCTCGTCCGAATTCGCCCGCGCCGAAGCGAAATCCTACGTCTCGCGCGGCGGCAACGGCAGCAAGCTCTTCGGCGACGAGGAAGACAAAGGCGACGTCACCTATGTCGCCAACGCCCGCTGGGAACTGCACACCGAAGCCGACAAGGGACTGAAGGGCGTGGAGATCCTGCGCACGAAGGCCGCCGACCTCGTGAAGGCGAAGAGCGACGACGAGAAGCAGTTGGTCGGCGACCCCGCCTACGTGCTCACGAACCCGCAGGACTATCGCAACGAGCTGCTCGACCAGATCAAAACGGATTTCGAAGAGGCGCAGAAGCATCTGCCCGAAGGCCAGTGGAAGCTCGAGCTCCCCAACCTTTCCGCCCCGGTCGAAGTGAAGGCCCTCGGCGGCAAGCGTTACGAGGTGAGCCTCGAGTACCGGATGGGTTTCATCACGCCGAAGCCGGAAAAGGCCACGAAATAAGGCTTTTACGGGCCCGCCACGCCGGCTTGTCCTTGCCCTTCCCGACGGGAGGTCTAGTCGTCATTCATGGCCATCCGCCGCCTCACGCTCGTCGTCAACCGCACCAAGCCCGGGGTGGATGATATCGTGCGTTCGGTCCAGGAAGCCGCCCAGAAAGCCGGCGTGACCCTCACGGTCGCCGACGACTGGCCGATCAGCCGCGCCACCCTCAAAGGCGCCGACGCGTGCGGCGTGGTCGGCGGCGACGGCACCTTCCTCGGCGTAGCCGAGGCCGCCGCGCTCGAAGGGGTCCCCCTCTTCGGCATCAACCGCGGCAAGCTCGGCTTCCTCGCGGCGTACCCGAGCGAAGACGTCGGCGCTTCGCTGCAGTCCATCCTCGCCGGCGACTTCCGCGTCGAGAAACGCGCCCTCCTCGAGATCCGTTTCGCCGACGGCAGCTTCGCCCTCGCGCTCAACGACATCGTCATCAAGACCCGCGACGTCTTCCGGATGGGCCGCTTCGCCGTGCTCGCCGACGGGGCCCGCGTGAACGAATACCGCGCCGACGGCCTCATCCTCGCGTCCCCGACCGGCACGTCCGCCTACAACCTCGCCGCCGGCGGCCCGCTCGTCGACCCGGCCGCCTCGGTGCTCGTCCTGACCCCGATCTGCGCGCACACGCTCTCCAACCGCTCCGTGATCTTCGACGGCGAGACCGAACTCGAGATCCGCAGCGAGGACAGCGCCCTGCTCGGCCTTTCGGTGGACGGACGCGAGACCCTTGAGGCCCAACGCCGCCTGCCGCTCATCATCCGCACCGCCAAGGTCCAGCTCGCCCTCCTGCGTCCGAAATCGCTCACCCATTTCGACGTCCTACGTAGCAAGCTGAAGTGGAGCTAAGCGGAGCGAAGCTCCGCAGGGGTAGGGTTAGGGGTAGGGGTTGGGGT
>RGES01000154.1 GCA_009917805.1 Verrucomicrobiota bacterium | reverse complement strand
GTAACGGTCGGTGATGATGCCGTAGTGCGGCGCGACGTGGTGCGGCTGCGGGTATTCGTAGTAATGGTAATAGAACTCCTTGCGCCAATCGGCCGGCGTCTCGCCCGCGAGGATCGGCTTCAGGCTGCGCCCCTGCATCTCGGCCGGGACCGGCAGGCCGGCCATGTCCAGGAAGGTCTCGGCGTAATCGACGTTCGACACGAGCGCCTTGCTCACGGAGCCGGGCTTGGTCACGCCGGGCCAGCGGACGAGCAAGGGCGTGCGCACGGATTCCTCGAAGATCCAGCGCTTGTCGAACCAACCATGCTCGCCGAGGTAGAAACCCTGGTCCGACGAGTAGATGACGATGGTGTTGTCGGCGAGGCCTTCGGCCTCGAGGTACTTCAGCACGCGGCCGACGTTGTCGTCCACCGACTTCACGGTCGCGAGGTAGTCGTGCATGTAGCGCTGGTAGCGCCAGCGGACGAGCTCCTTGCCCGAAAGATTGGCCTTACGGTAGGCGGCGTTGCGGGGCTCGTAGTAGGCGTCCCAGACGGCGGCCTGCTCGGCGTCGAGCTGGGGCGGGCGCACGAGCTTCACGTCCTTGTCGGTGATCGTCTTCTCGAGCGTCATGTCGTTCTCGCCGACGGCCTTGGCGCGGTTGGCGAAATCGTCGAAGAGCGTGGGCGGCTCAGGGTAGACGCGATCCTTGTCGAAGCCGAGGTCCTTGATGTTGGGCTCCCATTCGCGGTGCGGGGCCTTGTGCTGGCACATGAGCACGAACGGCTTGGACTTGTCGCGCTTGCTGATCCAGTCGAGGGAAAGGTCGGTGATGATGTCCGTGACGTAGCCCTGCGTCTTCACCATGCCCTGCGCGTTCTTCATCGGCGGGTTGTAGTAGACGCCCTGGCCGGGCAGCACCTGCCAGAAATCGAAGCCGGTGGGGTCGCTGATGAGGTGCCACTTGCCGATGATGGCGGTCTGGTACCCGGCCTTCTGGAGAAGCTTCGGGAAGGTGAGCTGGGCGCTGTTGAAGACGGAATTCGAATTATTGTAGAACCCGTTCATGTGCGAATACTTGCCGGTCAGGATGACGGCGCGGCTGGGTCCGCAGATGGAATTGGTGACGAGGGCGCGATCGAAACGCATGCCTTCCTTGGCGATGCGGTCGATGTTCGGCGTCTGGTTCAGCTTCCGCGCGTCGCCGTAGGCGCTGATGGCCTGATAGGCATGGTCATCGGAGAAGATGAAGACGATGTTGGGCTGCTTGGCGGGAGCGGCGGACAGGAGTCCGCCGACCAGACAGAGAAGAAGTGCCAGGAGACGCATGGGGGTTATGAGGATTAATGAAGGCGAGTCCGCCTCGGTCAATCGACAACCTTTGCGATTGAAACCTTCCTGGTGCCGACCTGTCTCCCCCTCCATGCGACCGCTGCTTTTCGCCTGTCTTGGTCTCTCCCTGACGGCCTTCGCGGCTCCGGACGCGACGCCGTACCCGGTCACGAGCAGCCCGAAGGGCCTGCAAGTCCAGATGATTCCGGACGTCCTGGAGCTCGGCATCCATCACGCGGGCCTCAACCTGAACCTGAGCGCCCTGCTCTCCCCGGAGAAGGAAGCCAAAGCCGGCCAGCCCACCGCCTCTGCCGACGGTTTCACTTTCGCGATCAACCAGAAATACGCCGAAGCGTTGGATCGGCAGATCAAGCCCCTGAGCGACCGCGGCCTCGTGGTGACGCTTATCCTCATCACCTATCGCTCACCCAACGAACGCATCCGGGAACTGACCATCCACCCGAAAGCTGACCCGACGAAAGGCACGACGATGGCCGCGAACACGGTCACGCCGGAAGGCCGCGCTTGCTACAAGGCGCTGACCGATTTCGTCGCCCATCGTTGGTCCGCCGCCGACACCACGCACGGCCGGGTCTGGGGCTGGGTGATCAGCAACGAGGTGAACTCCCACCATGAATGGCACCAGATGGGGCCGGCCACGGTCGAGGAGGTCGCCACGCAGTACGAAGACCAAGTCCGCCTCGCCTGGGAATCCCTCCGCCGCCATTCGACGAACGCCCGGGTCTACCTCTCGATGGAGCATCACTGGAACACCCAAGGTCAAGCGGACCCCCGCCAAGCCTGCCGAGGCCGCACCCTGCTGGAACTCTTCGCCAAGCGGGCCCGTGAACGCGGCGACTTCGACTGGAACCTGGCCTTCCATCCCTACCCTTCGAATCTCCGCGACCCGCGCACCTGGCTCGACAAGGTGACCTTCGATGACGCGACGCCGAAGGTGACTTTCAAGAACCTCGAGGTGCTGACCAAGAAACTGGCGACAACCGAAATGCTCTACGCCGGCAAGCCGCGCCGACTCAGTTTCACCGAACAAGGCTTCGACGTCACCCAACGACCCGAAGCCCTCGTCGAGCAAGCCGCGGCCTACGCCTACGCTTGGGAAAAGGTCACGCGCCTCGGCCCCACGATCGACGCCTTCCTCTACCATCGCCAAGTCGACCATGCGATGGAAGGCGGTCTCCGCTTCGGCCTCTGGAGCAACAAGCCCGGCACGATCTACGAACCTGACCAGAAGCGCCCGATCTGGAAGCTGGTCCAGGCCGCCGACACCCCGGGATGGAAAGCCGCCGCCGAACCTTACCTGAAGACCTGCGGCCTGAAGAGTTGGGATGAACTAAACCCAAGGTAAGAAGCGGTGAGCGGATAGCGGTTGGCGGCAAGGAGTACCCGATGCTCCTCAGGTCATCGCATCTCCCCTCATGACGTTTCATGCCAAACCGCCTACCGCCTACCGCGCACCGCCAAGACCTGCTCCATCCTTGCCCCGGCCTTCCCCGAGCCTCAATAAGTCCCCTATGCACGGCTTCGTCATCGGTCTCGACCTCGGCACCTCCGGTGTGCGCGCCGTGGCCGTCGACGCCTCCGGCCAGATCCTCGGACTCGGCTCCGCGACGCTGCCGCTGACAAAGATCACGGGCGCCCGCCGCGAGCAATCGCCAGAAGACTGGTGGAACGGCTGCCGCACGGCCTTGGACGAACTCAGCCAGAAGCTCGACCTCTCCGCCGCCCGTGCCATCGCGGTCGACGCGACTTCCGGCACGATCCTGCCGGTCGATAACCACAACCGCCCCCTCGCCCCGGCCCGCATGTATGATGACGCTGACACGGGCGATCTCGCCGCGAAGATCAAGTCGCTCGCACCTCGCGAAAGCGCAGCCCACGGCGCCACTTCGCCCGCCGCCCGCGCCCTGGAATGGGTGAAGCTGCCTCGCCTGCACTGCATCCTCCACCAAGCCGATTGGATCAATGGCTGTCTGGGCGCCACGCATTGGCAGACCGACGAGAACAACGCGCTGAAGACCGGCTACGATCCGATCAACCGGTGCTGGCCCGGCTGGCTGCGCGGCTTCGGACTCTCTCCCGGCACACGTCTCCGCGCAGGCGGCCCTCGCCCTCGGCATTCCTGAAGGGATCACCATCGCGGCCGGCACGACCGACGGCTGCGCGACCTTCCTCGCCAGCGGCGCGACCGAACCCGGCGAAGCCTCCACGGCGCTCGGTTCGACCATCGTGCTCAAGCTCCTCAGCGAACGTCCGATCTTCGCGCCCGAACTCGGCATCTACAGCCACCGCCTCGGCGACACCTGGCTCGCCGGCGGCGCTTCGAACTGCGGCGGCAAGACGCTGCTCCAGCACTTCACCTCGGAACAACTTGCGTCCCTCGAGGCCTCGCTCGATCCGGCCAAGCCCACCGGCACGGATTACTACCCGCTGCCCTCCGTCGGCGAACGCTTCCCGGTCGCCGATGCGAAACTGTCCCCGCGCCTGACACCTCGTCCGCCGTCCGATGCCGAATTCCTGCAAGGCATCTACGAAGCCTTCGCCCGCGTCGAGCAGACGGGCTTCGCGAA
>RGES01000153.1 GCA_009917805.1 Verrucomicrobiota bacterium | reverse complement strand
TCCTCGACGTCGGCGGCGGCGCGACGAAGGACCAGGTGACGGCGGCCTTCAAGATCATCCTGGGCGACGCCAACGTGAAGGGCATCCTGGTGAACATCTTCGGCGGCATCATGGACTGCAACGTGATCGCCACGGGCATCATCGAAGCGGTCAAGGAGACCGGCCTGAAGCTCCCCCTCGTGGTCCGCCTCGAAGGCAACAACGTCGAAGCCGGCAAGGCCACCCTCGCCGCTTCGGGCCTGACCATCGTGTCGGGCGATTCGATGGCCGACGCGGCCCAGAAGATCGTGAAGCTGGTCAACAACAAGTAACCCCCTGCCGCACACTCTCATGTCTATTCTCGTCAAAGAAGATACCCGCATCCTCGTCCAGGGCATCACGGGCGATTTCGGCGCGCGCCACGCCCGCCTCTCGCTCGACTACGGCTCGCAGGTCGTCGCCGGCGTCACCCCGGGCAAGGGCGGCCAGGTCTTCGAACACGCCGGCAAGAAGGTCCCGATCTTCAACACCGTCGCCGAAGCCGCCAAGCAGACCGGCGCCACGGTCTCCGCGATCTTCGTCCCGCCGCCCTTCGCGGCCGACGCCATCCTCGAGTGCTATGACGCCGACCTCGACCTCGCCGTGGCCATCACGGAAGGCATCCCGGTCCGCGACATGGTCCGCGCCAAGCGCGCCATGGCCGGCCGTCGCACCCGCCTCATCGGCCCGAACTGCCCCGGCCTCGTGACCCCTGGCCGCGGCGACAAGTCCTCCGGCGGCTGCCGCATCGGCATCGCCCCGGGCTACATCCACAAGCGCGGCAACGTCGGCGTGGTCTCCCGCTCCGGCACCCTGACCTACGAAGCCGTCTGGCAGCTCACCTGCCGCGGCAAGGGCCAGTCGACCTGCGTCGGCATCGGCGGCGACCCCGTCAACGGCACCTCGCACCTCGACGTCATCAAGCTCTTCAACGACGACCCGGAGACCGAGGCCATCATCATGATCGGCGAAATCGGCGGTAACGCCGAAGTCGAGGCCGCCCGCTGGATCAAGCAGCACTGCAAGAAGCCCGTCGCGGGCTTCATCGCCGGTGCCACCGCTCCGGCCGGCCGTCGCATGGGTCACGCCGGCGCCGTCATCGGCGGAGCCGAAGATACCGCCGCCGCGAAGATCAAGATCTTCCAGGAGTGCGGCATCTCCGTCGCGGCCACGCCGTCCGACATGGCCGACGCCCTCCTGCGCATCTGGAAGGGCTGAAAAACTGCCCGCAGATTGTAACGAAGAGGCCCGGCGACGGGCCTCTTTTGTTTTTACAGGGGATCCCCCACCCTACAGAACATTCCCATGTGGTACTACGAACAGAACGGCAATCGCATCGGCCCGGTCGACGAAGCCACGATGCGCTCCCTCATCGCCAACCTGACCATCTCCATCGACACGCTGGTCTGGACCAACGGCATGGCCAACTGGACTCCGCTCCAGCAGACCCAGCTCGCCGCCGGCCTGCCCGTCCCGCCGCCGACGCCTAGCAGCATCCCGGTCTCCGCGCATCACCCGGACGCCAAGGATCGCGTCGCCTACGTGCTCCTGGCCGTCCTGCTCGGCTTCGGCATCCACAACTTCTACGCCGGCTACAACAACCGCGCCATCATCCAGCTGCTCGTCTCCATCCTGACCTGCGGCATCGGCTGGATCTTCATGTGGATCTGGGGCATCGTCGAAGCCTGCACCGTGACGCAGGACGCCAATGGCGTCCGCTTCAAGTAAGCTTCGTTTTCCATGCTAACAAAAAGGCCGCCCATCGGGCGGCCTTTTGCTTGGCTGGGCGGGCGGCTTACTTACCGGCGACGTAGGCGAGGCCCGACGCGGTCTTGGCGACCGAGTCAGCGCCTTCAAGGAGGTCGGCGATCGGATCCCACTTGCCGTTCACGAGGCCGTCGCGGGCGGAAGCGGCGATGCTGGCCTTCCAGGTCTTGGCGCCGGCGGAGACGGTCAGCTTCTCGACTCCTTGCCGTCGGGACCGGTGCGTTCATCGCGGAAGGCGTGCTCGCCGAGACCGTCGAAGGTCACGCAGCGGAGGAAGCGCGCGGGGATGATGCGGTCGGTGTCGATGTCGTCGCCGGGGACGGCGAGGGCGAGGGCTTTGACCTGGGTGATTTTGGCGAGGGACATGGCGGTTTTGAAAGGGATTAGGCGGCGACGGGGCGACGGACGACGCAGACGGGCATCGCGAGCGCGGAAGCCAGGGAGGCGAGGCGTGCTTCGGCGATGGATGCGTCGACGGTCTCGTCGGCCAGGAGGATCGCGTGGCCGTCGACGACCCAAGGCAGGGTCACGGTGCACACGGGCTTGCCGTCGTAATGGGCGTCGGCGACGTGGCCGGTGATGGCGGCGGCGATGACCATGATCGGGCTCATGAGCACCGTACGGCCGGTCTGCGAGCCCTGACGGCCCTTGAAATTGCGGTTCGAGGAGCTGGCGCAGAGCTGGTCGCCGACGAGCTTGTCGGGATTCATCGCGAGGCACATGGAGCAACCCGCGCCACGCCATTCGAAACCGGCCTCGGTGAAGACCTTGTCGAGGCCCTCATGGACGGCCTGGATGGCGGTGAGCTGCGAGCCGGGGACGACGATGGCCTTGACGGTCGGGCTGACCTTGCGGCCCTTGAGATACTTGGCGGCTTCGCGGAGGTCGGAGATGCGGCCGTTAGTGCAGGAGCCGAGGAAGCAGACGTCGACCTTGGTGCCCTTGATCGGGGTGTTGGGCGACAGCTTCATGTGGGCGTAGGCGTCTTCGGCGGTCTGACGGTCGGCGGCGTTGAGGGTCTCGAGCGCCGGCATCTTCTCGTCGATGAACACGGCCTGGCCCGGGGTGATGCCCCAGGTGACGGTCGGGCGGATGTCCTCGGCCTTGAAGACCTTGACGTCGTCGTACTGGCAACCGGCGTCGGAAGCGAAGGAAGCCCAGCGGGCGACGGCGGCATCCCAATCGGCGGCCTTCGGGGCGTAGGGCTTGCCCTTGATGTAGTCGAAAGTCTTCTGGTCCGGATTGACGTAACCGCAGCGGGCGCCGCCTTCGATGGACATGTTGCAGACCGTCATGCGCTCCTCGAGGGAGAAGGCGTCGAAGGTCGTGCCGGCGTATTCGTAGGCGTAACCGATGCCGCCATTGACACCGAGGACGCGGATGATGTGCAGGATGACGTCCTTGGCGTAGACGCCAGGGGCGAGCTTGCCGTTGACCTCGATGCGGCGGACCTTGAGGGGGCTGAGGGCGAGGGTCTGGGTCGCGAGGACGTCGCGGACCTGCGTGGTGCCGATGCCGAAGGCGATCGCGCCGAACGCGCCGTGGGTGGCGGTGTGGGAGTCGCCGCAGGCGATCGTGGTGCCAGGCTGGGTGATGCCCTGCTCCGGACCGACCATGTGGACGATGCCCTGGGTGCCGGTCGTGGTGTCGAAGAAGCGAATGCCGTAGTCCTTGGTGTTCTTACGGAGGGCCTCGATCATCTCCTGGGCGATCGGATCGGAATAGGGCTCCTTGAGCTCGTTCGTGGGGACGATGTGGTCGACCGTGGCGAAGGTCCGCTGGGGGTATTTCACCTTGAGGCCGAGGTCCCGGAGCATGCCGAAGGCCTGGGGGCTCGTCACCTCGTGGATGAGGTGCGTGCCGATGAACAATTGGGTCTGCCCGTTAGGCAGCTTGCGCACCGTATGCGCTTCCCAAACTTTCTGGAACAGGGTCTTGGCCATCTTGGTAAAAGGTGAAGGGTCAACGTAGGACGGGACAGGGGCTGGTCAATCCCGCAGGCGAGCCCGACCCGGCCATATTTGGCGATAAAACCGCCGCCACCCCGGGGGCGGCTCCGCCGTGTCTTGACCCGCTCGCCCCTCCCCTTCCATCCTGCCCCATGGCCCGCACGCTCAC
>RGES01000152.1 GCA_009917805.1 Verrucomicrobiota bacterium | reverse complement strand
TCGGTGAGGCGCGGGTCGGTGATATGGAACGTGAACAGCGAAGGGACGGGAGCGACGATCGCGTGGCCGAAGGATTCCGCGATGGCCAGGCCGCCGGAGGACTTGTTGCCGCCCGTGGCGACGATGACGCGATCGAACTCCTCGATCGTGCCGGTGCCGAGGGTCAGCCGGAACATCTCACCCTCCTTGACGGCGGAGCGCACGGCGGTCGAGGGGCGGATCGTGACCCCGGCACGGGAGGCGGCGGACATCAGGCAATCGACGATCGTCGCGGAGTCATCGGTCGTCGGAAACATGCGGCCGTCTGCTTCGGTCTTCGTGGCCACGCCGCGGGAGCCGAACCACTCGATCGTGTCGCGTGGCTGGAACCGGTGGAACGCGCCGAGCAGTTCGCGGCCTCCGCGGGGATACTTCTTCACCAGTTCGGCCGGCTCGAAGCAGGCATGGGTGACGTTGCAACGGCCGCCGCCGGAGATGCGGACCTTGGCGAGCAGGTGCGGGGTGGCTTCGAAGAGGGTGACCGAGCCATCCTTGCCCAGGCTTTCCGCGCAGGTGATCGCCGCGAAGAAGCCGGCGGCTCCTCCGCCGAGGACGGCGATGCGACGAGGGGATGGCATGGTCACCCGTATCAAGCAGACGGGTGGCCGAGTATCGAGTATAGAGTATGGAGTATGGGGCGCGACTGATGGGCGCGACCGGGCGTGGGGCGGACGCGTCACCGACGCGTCCCTACCTCTTACTTCAGCACCGTCTGCAGGAACGTGAGCACTTCGGCGGTGGAGGGGTCGCCGGGCAGGCCGAGGTCGGCGTTGATCTTGCCGTGATTCGTGTTCGCGGCGCCGAAGGCCTTCGCGGAGATGCCCTTGGACGTGAGGGCGCCTTCGAGGCGCTTGGCTTGGTCGGGCGTCAGCGCGGCGGCGGAATCATAAAGGATCAGGAAGGGCGGGATACCTTTGCCGGCGGCGACGTGGTTGACGGCGGAGTAGTCCGCCCAGAGCTCGGGTTTGCCGCCGAAGATCTCGCGGTGTCCGTACTTCGGCTCGGGCTTGCCGGCCGCCTTGCGGTTGGCCGTGGCCAGCTCGATCACCGCCGGGATGTCGAAGGTGTCGGCGTCGACCGGGACGCAGCCTTTGAACATCGAGAGGGAAAGCCCTTCGGCCTTCAGCGGGCGTTCGTCGATAGCCATGTAAGCGGCGAGCTGGGCGCCGGAGGAGTGGCCCATGATCACGATGCGGTTCGGGTCGCCGCCGAATTCGGCCACATGGTCATGCGTCCAGCGGCAGAAGATGACCGGGGTGGGTTTGGCGGGCTTCGTCGCCGGCGCGTAGACGTTGAGCGTCTGGCGGAATTCGGTCGTGCCGGCGTAGGGCACGTCGGCCTTGGTCGGCGCGAGCGAGGGAGGGGCGTCGGCGGCGAACAGGCAGAGGGAGGCGAGGAGCAGGGAGGCAAACATAGAGTTTAGAGTATAGAGTATCGAGTATGGGGGAGCGGGAGACGCGAAGGGGGCGATGGTTTACTTCGGTTCGAGGGTGATGGTGTTGCCCTGAATGGTGTATTTGAAGTCGGCGACGAGTGAGAGCATCTCCATCAGCTGACCGACGGTGACGTTGGTCAGCTTGAGGCTGACGGGGCGATTATCCAGTTCGCCTTTAGGGTCCTTGAAGACGATGTCGATCAGCTGGCCTTGGAAGTAGGCTTTGGAACGGATCACGCCCATCACCGTCAGCAGCTTCGCGTCTTGGACTTCGAACTTCGCGAACTTCACGCCGGCGGGATCGGCGGACGGGACGGGCTTCGGGATGCCAGGTGCGGCCGGAGCGGGCAAGCTCGCCGGCGCGTCCTTGGCCTCAAGCAGCCGCTTCATCGCCTCGAGCAGCACCGGTTCCACCTGCGGGGCGACGTTGGAAGAGGTCGGTCCGACTTCGTAGCCGCCTTGGTCATAGGCGCAGGTGCTGCCGATGTAGCCGGGGCCGTAATCGCCATAGGCCGCGACGGCGACATGGAGGTCGGGGCGCATCGCCTTCGCAGCGAGCTGATATTCCACGAATAGTTCGCCCGGGAGGTGGAGCATGCGGGAAGAGCCGACACGTAGGCAGGTGATGTCGAGGGCATGGCCTTCTTCCGTGCGTTTCAGCCAGGCGAGCTGGTCGCCGTAGGAGATGTAGCCCTTCGGAGGGGTCGCCTTCAGCTTCGCGATCAGTTCCTCGGCCTTGAGGTGCGGGGCGATGGGCAGGCGGACGGGCGTGCTGGACCAACCGATGTCGGCATCCGTCAGCGGCGATTTCACCGTCTTGTCGAGGGCCTCCTTCATCCCGTCCGCGAGGCGGTTGGCGAGAGCCATGCGGTTTTCCCAGGCGCCGTCGTTGTACTTGCCCGCCGTGACATTGCCGCCGGCGCCGTTGAAGTGGACGTGCAGCGTATGCGGCCAGGATTGGCTGCGGATGAAGCGGGCGATGCCCGGGAAGTCGGGCGACGGATAACCTAGGCGGTAGTAGCTCTGCGGGTGGCACGCGTAGCTGGTGAGCACCGCGATCGGCCCGGCCTTGTCCCAGAAACTGAGCGAAGTCACCACGGGGTCGATGACCCCTTCCGGTTCGGCGCGCATCTCGGCGCTCTTCGTGGAAGAAGTCCGGGTGAACTTCACCTTGCCGTCCGGCCCGAGCAGGCGTCGTTGGCTGGCGACCTCCTTGACCACGGCCTGACCCCAGCCCCAATGGGTGGCTTCGCGGGCGGTCGGCAGGGCGCGTTCGATGGCCTCGGCGGCGCGGGCGATGACGAGGCGGTGGAAATCTCCTTCGAAGCGGGAGTAGCCTTTGATGCCGAGTTCCTTGATCAGCTTTTCGGCCGTGAAATCGCAGCCCGGGGCGTCGTGCTGATGGAGCGCATGGACGGCGACGCGGGCGGGCGTGGTGCCGGCGGCCTTGGCAAGGGCGGCGCGGAAGGCGTCATGGCCTTCGTTGGCGATGCCGATCCAGTCTACCGCGCAGAGCACGATCGGCTCGCCGGAGCCCGTGATCACGATGCCACGGCAACGCAGCGTGAGGTCATCGAGACGCTTGACCGGGTCGTAGGCCATCGCCGCGCCGAGGGGCGGGGTGGCGTCGACGTCGAACGTCGCGACCTTGACGGGCGCCGCCGAGACGAGGCAGGCCGTGGCGAGCAGGAGGAGGAGGTGACGCATGATCAAAGGGTTTTGACGAAGAGGTTACGCCAGCGGATCTCGCCGCCGTGGGTCTGCAGCATGATGGGTCCATTGGCCGGGAGCGGCTTCGTACGATCCCAGTAGTTCTCCATCTTGGCGTGGTCGACGACCAGCTTGCCGTTGAGCCAGACCGTGGTGACGTCGCCCTGCTGGACGATCCGGAAGGAATTCCATTCGCCGAAAGGCTTGTCGGCGACCACGAGCGGGTCGCGGCCGGGGGCGCCCGGAGTGTTGTTGAAGAGACCGCCGGAGCCCAGGTGCGGTTTGCGGTCCGGCTTCTTCGGGTCGAAGACCTGGTTCAGGTCCCAGATCTGCACCTGCGGGGTGCCGCGGAGGTAGATGCCCGAGTCGGCCTTCGCGACGGTCTTATATTCGATGCGCAGCTCGAGGTCGCCGAATGCTTCGTCGGTCGTGGCATACGGACCCGTGCCGGCGTTGACCAGTTCGCCGTGCTCGACGCGCCAGTGCTGGGAGAACTCCGCGCGTTGCTTGGCGAGATCGGCGGCCTTCTTCTCGCCGGTGAGCTTCAGGCCTTGGTGCGGGTTGAGCCCGTGCCAGCCGGTGAGGTCCGTGCCGTTGAAAAGCGCGCGGAAGCCTTCCGGCGCCGGGTCGGCGAACAAGGAGAGCGAAAGGAAGCAGAGGAGGGGTCGCATCTTATTTCAGGGTTTCGATGAAAGTGAGCAGGTCGGCCATGTCCTGGGTCGAGAGGCCG
>RGES01000151.1 GCA_009917805.1 Verrucomicrobiota bacterium | reverse complement strand
TCGACGACGCCACCGGCAAGGCCGTCGCGGTCGCCGAGGCCGACGAGAAGATCAAGACCAAGGGCTTCGGCTCGGGCCACGGCTCCAAGCACGCCTTCACGCTCAAGACCCGCGACGCCGCCCACCCGATCATGCAGGGCCTGCCCGCCGAATGGCTCCACGCCACCGACGAACTCTACGGCCGCATGCGCGGCAGCGCCGACCACATGCACGTGCTCTCGAGCTCCTACTCCAAGCCGGAGACGGGCGGCACCGACATGCATGAGCCGATGGTCTGGTACGCGCCCTTCAACAAGGGTCGCGTCGTGACCACCTCCATGGGCCACCTCTGGGTGGGCGACACGACCTTCGACGCCCTCCATTGCGTCGGCTTCCAGACCATCCTCGCCCGCTCCACCGAATGGGCCGCGACCGGCAAGGTCACCCTGCCCGTCCCGGAAGGCTTCCCGACCCTCGACAAGACGAGCGTCATCGAGCCGTCCAAGGTCGTCTGGAAGAAGTAAGTCTCCGGCTCACGCTTCAGACGAAGGCCCGCCTCCGCGCGGGCCTTCTGCTTTTCAGGCGAAGCGACGCATCGCCACGCCGACGGTCGCGCAGATCTGCTCCGGCGAAAGGCTGATGCTGACATGCAGGCACTTCTCGGTCGCGAGGTTCGGACGCTCCAGGGTGGCGAGCTGGCTGCCCAGCAGGCCGGGCGGCATGAAGTGCCCCTTGCGCGCATCAAGGCGCGCCTGCAGCAGCTCCTGGCTGCCGTCGAGGAAGACGAAGAAGAGTTCGGGATCCCCTTCGCGCAGACGATCGCGGTAAGCCTTCTTCAGCGCGGAACAGGTCACCACCATCGCTTCGCCGCGGGCCTTGCCTTCGGCGAGACGGGCCGCCATCGCCGCCAGCCAGCCGGCGCGGTCGGCGTCCGTGAGCGGCGTGCCGGCGCTCATCTTCGCGATGTTCTCCGGCGGATGGAAGACGTCGGCCTCGATCAGCGTGGCGCCGGTACGCTGCGCGTACATCTCCGCCACGGTGCTCTTGCCGCAGCCGGAGACGCCCATGAAGACGAGGTTCGGGTGCGCCATCGCCGCTCAGAGGTTGATCGTGCGGCCTTCGCGGAACGACTGGTCCGCGGCGGCGACGATGCGCATCGAGTTCACGGCGTCGTCCATGTGCGCGGTGAGGTCGAGGTCCTCGCGGATGGCTTTCTCGAAATACGCCTGCTCGCGCTCGCAGAGCCCGTCGTGACCGGGATCGGCCTCCGTCGGGACGATCTCATCGGGCTTGGTGAACTTGCCGTCGGCGCCCAGCTGCGACGAATGCACCTTCAGCGCCTGCGCGGCGGAGTGCGAATCGACGTCGGCGGAGTTGCCGGCCTGCGCGGCCTTGCCGGCCACGATGGAGACGCAGCCCTTCGGCCCGATGACGTCCTTCACGAAGAAGGCTTCTTCCGACATCATGGGACCCCAGCCCGCCTCGTACCAGCCGACGGACCCATCGGCGAAGGTCACCTGAAGATGGCCGTAGTTGATCTGGCCGGCGGGCATGTCCTCGGTGAGACGGGCGCCGATGCCCGAGACGCGCACGGGACGGCTGCCGGTCATGAGGCACATCACGTCGACGTAATGGACGCCGCAATCGACCACCGGGCTGCAGGTCTGCAGGAGCGACTTATGGGTCTTCCACATGTCGCCGTAGCTCTGCTGATTGAGGTTCATGCGCATGACGAGCGGCTTGCCGAGCGTCTGCACGGTCTTGATGAACTGCGTCCAGGCCGGGTGATGGCGGAGGATGTAGCCGATGACGACCTTGCGCTTCACGGCCTTGGCCTTGGCGACGATCTGCTCGGCTTCGGCGACCGTGACGGCGAGCGGCTTCTCGACGAAGACGTGGCAGCCGGCCTCGAGCGCGGCGACGGCATATTCGGCGTGCGTGTCAGGATAGCTGGAGATCGAGACCGCATCGGGCTTGGTGGCCTTGAGGGCGGCATGGAAGTCGCCGTACTCCGCGTACCCCCCGCCGAGTTCGGCGTTGAGCTTGGCGCGGGAGTCGGCGGAACGGGTGACGAGTCCGACGATCCGGAAGCCGGGCAGCTTATGGTAAGCGAGGGCGTGCGAACGGCCCATGTGGCCGGCGCCGACGCAAAGGACTCGGAGTGGGGTCTGGCTCATGCGCCGAGCATCACCCATCCGCCTCCCGCTTCAAGTCGGGAGAAGGCGATGCTCCGAAATTAATCGACCGGTTACTTCGGCAAGGGCTGGGCGACGCCCTTGGCGCGCTGCGCTTCCAGCAAGGCCTTGAGACGGGCCACGACCTCCGGATGCTCCTTGGCGACGTTGTTCCGTTCACCGGGATCGTTCTGGAGGTCGAAGAGGCGGGGCCCGGACTGGTCACGGCTGTCGCTGGCCTGTTCGGATTCGGTGCCGAGCAAATCGATGACCGGACCCTGCGCCTTCTTGCCCTTGCCGGGCGCGCCGACGCCGGAGATGAACTTCCAGCGGGCATCGCGGATGGAAAGCTGGTTGCCCTGCGTGCTCGAGATGAGCGTCTCACGACCGGCGCCGCCCGTGAGGGCCGCGGACGTGTCGACCGAGTCGAGCTTGAGGAAATCGGCCGGATCGCCGCCGGCGACCTTCGTGAACACCGCGGGCAGGTCGACCTGCGACATCAGCGCGTCGGAGACCTTGCCGACGGGCGTATGGCCCGGCCAGCGGGCGATGAAGCCGACGCGGGTGCCGCCTTCCAGGATGCTATACTTCCCGCCGCGGAACGGGCCGGCCGGCGTATGCCCGGCCTGCTTGTTCAATTCGACGGCCTTGTCCTTATAACCGTCGTCGAGGACCGGGCCGTTGTCGGAGGAATAGATGACGAGGGTGTTCTCGGCGAGGCCGTGCTTGTCGAGTTCGGCGAGGATCCGGCCGGCCTGGTCGTCGAACGCCACCACGGCGTCGCCGCGCGGGCCCAACGGGGTCTTGCCGGCGTAACGCGGATTATGGACGCGCGGCACGTGGTTCTCGTGCGAGGCGTAGTAGAGGAAGAACGGCTTGTCCTTGTTGCGGGCGATGAAGCCGCAGGCCTTGTCGGCGAAGGTGTCGCCCATCGTCTCGTCGTTCCACAGCGCGGCCTTGCCGCCCTTCATCCAGCCGATGCGGCCGACGCCGTTGACCAAGGCCATGTTGTGGCCGTGCGACCAATCCATCTTCAGCTTCGCGCGCTCGGCGTCGGTCGTCAGGTCAGGGTCGCCGGGGTAAGGCTGCTTGTAGCTGACCTCGATCGGATCCTTGGGGTCGAGGCCGACGACGGAGCCGTCCTCGACGAAGACCGTCGGCACGCGGTCGCCGGTGGCGGCCATGATGAAGGAATAGGTGAAGCCGATCTGATTGGGCGAGGGGTCGATCTTCTGGTTCCAGTTCACGTCGCCGGCGCCGAGGCCGAGGTGCCACTTGCCGACGACGCCGGTGGCGTAACCGAGCTTGGCGAGGCTGGCTGCCATCGTCGGACGACCGGGCTTGATGATGAGTCGGGCGTCGCCGGGAAGGACGCCGGTGCCTTGACGGCGCCAGGCGTATTCGCCGGTCAGCAGCGAGTAACGCGAAGGGGTGCAGGTCGCCGACGTGCAATAGCCCGCGGTGAAACGGGTCCCCTGCGCGGCGAGTCTGTCGAGGTTCGGGGTCGGGATGACCTTCGAGCCGTAGCAACCGAGATCGCCCCAGCCGATGTCATCGGAATAGAGCAGCACGATGTTCGGCGGGCGTCTGTCGGCCGCGACGAGGGAGAGTCCGCAGAACAAGGCAACCAGGGGCAGGAGGCGCATGGGTATCTTGTAGGCCCGTGCCCGAGGAAAATAAAGCCAGCAGATGGATCCCGCACCCCTTGCTTGCCAAACCCGCCCCGAAACCCCAATCAGAAGGCGCACATGCGTTTCGCCAAATACCACGCCCTCGGC
>RGES01000016.1 GCA_009917805.1 Verrucomicrobiota bacterium | reverse complement strand
GTCTCGCCCGCGTAGATGGCGTCCAGCTCCATGAGGCAACGGAGCGTATGGACGTCCGCCGTCCAGCGATGATAGAACTCGAACTGCACGAGGCAGTGCAGGCCGGCGAACTCGGGCACGAGCCGATAGAGCAGGCCGTGCTCGCGGAGCGCATTCAGCGTGCCGTAGACGCGCCCGCCTTCCGTCAGCATCGCGCGCAGGGCGCTGCTGGCCTCCTCGGACGCCGCCAGCGCGGGCGTCAGCAGGTGGGCGCGCTCGCGGACGAGCAGCGACAACGCCCGATCAGGGCGGGCCTCATGGATCTGGCAGATGCGGAAGAGACGGACGAGGCGGCCGGGGTCTTCCTCGAAGACCAGGCGATGCTCGGCGGTGACGGTGCCGCCCGGGACGACGCGGAGGCCGTCCATGACGAAAGGAGCGCCCCACCCTTCGGGCTCGGGCTCGCCCATCACGGCGCCCTCGACGATCTCGGCGCAACGGCGCACATGGTCGGCGGCGTCGAAATATTCCCGCATCATCGCACCGATACGTTCGGTCAGGGTACCGCGGTAGCCGAGGCCTTGGGACATCGTGTCCTGACGCTCCAAGGAAAGCTGTTCGGTGGGACGGGTGACCTGGAAGTGCAGCTCGCAGCGGAGACGTAACAGCACCTGCTTGGCCTCCTCGAACTTCAGCAGGTCGACCGAAGGCAGGAAACCGGAAGAGGCCAAGCCGGCCGGGCCGACGCCGTTGCGGGCCGTGCGGGCGATCCAGACGCAGCCCTGCACGTCGCGAAGGGCGCCGACGCCGTTCTTGAGGTCAGGCTCCTGGAGGTAGGCGCTGCCGCCGGCCTTCTCGCGTCGCTTGCGCTGGGACTCCACGATGGCCCGCGCGAAGGGCTTCCAGGCCTGGCCGGAAAGCAAGGCCGCGGTCTTGGCCTCGAGCTGGGCGTAAAGTTCCGCGGAGCCGCAGAGATGACGCGTCTCCAGCAACGCGACATGCAGGTGCAGGTCATCCTTCGCGTAGTTGGTCGACTCGGTGACGGTCCGGACCGATTGGCCGACCTTGAGACCGAGATCCCAGAGGGGATACAGGATCGATTCGACCAAGGCTTTCGTGGCGGCGGAATGACGCGGTACGAGCACCAGCAGGTCGATGTCGCTCAGCGGGCAGAGTTCGGCGCGGCCATAACCCCCGGTGGCGACGAGGCTGATCGCGGCGGCCGCCGGACCGGCTTTCAGGAAAAGCGCGTCGAACAGGATGTCGATCGCGTCGGAGCGCAGCCTGGCGACCTCGCCGCCACGGACGCCGGCCCGATGGGCCGCCAGCTGTATCTCACGCGCTTCCGCCAGGAAGACCTTGGCGCGCGGGACGAACTCCCCCTCCAAGGCCGCCTGACCGGCCAGGCCATGCTGCAACGCGGCGCGGCGCAGCAGGACCGAGGAAGATTCGTATTCGGGCGACATGCGACGGGTCACCGTGACGGGAAACGTCGTTTCCTTCAAGGGCGATTGCCAATCCCCCGCCTCCTTCCTTAATGACCGCATGGACAATTGGTTCAGCACCCTGAAAGCCGCCCTCCAATCGATGTCGAACGTCGAGGAGATGATCAAGATCGGCGGCATCCCGGTCATGACGCTCATCGTCTTCGCCGAGACCGGCCTGCTCTTCGGCTTCTTCCTGCCCGGAGATTCGATGATCGTCGTCGCCGGCATCCTCACGATCGCGAACGGCGAACGCCCCGCCCTGCTCGACCCTTGGACCCTGTTCTTCTCGCTGACGGTCGCCGGCATCGTCGGGAACGAGCTCGGCCGCTGGCTCGGCGCGAAGTTCGGCGAACGGGTCGAAAAATGGGAAGACGGCTGGCTCTACAAGCGTCGCTACCTCGAGGCCGCGCGCGCTTACTATGCGGAGAAAGGAGCCGCTTCGCTCGTGCTGGCGCGCTTCATCCCGATCATCCGTACCTTCGTGCCTTTCGTGGCCGGCATGGGCAAGATGCCCCCCCGTCGCTTCTTCGTCTGGAACGTCGCCGGCGCCGTCGTCTGGATCGGCTCGCTCGTGCTCCTCGGCCACCTCATCGGCAACACCCCGCTGGCCAAGAACCTCGGGGCGGTCACCCTCGGGGTCATCTTCGTCTCCTTCCTGCCCGTGTTGGTCAAGGCGGGCAAGGTCTGGCTCACTTCCCGACGGGAAACCAGAACTTGAACGTCGTCCCGCCGGGTCCGGTGGACTCGACGATGATGTCGCCGCGATGGTCGCGCATGATGCGCTTCACGATGGCGAGACCGAGGCCGGTGCCGTCCTCGCGGCTGGTGAAGAACGATTCGAAGATCTTCGGCAGGATCTCCTGAGGGATGCCCGTGCCGGTATCGGTGATCCGCACGACGACGATCTCGCCCTGCGGGCCCGGCTCGACGCCGATATGCAAGGACAGCAGGCCGCCGCCGTTCATGGCCTGGACGCCGTTCATCATGAGGTTCAGGAACACCTGCTGGATCTGGCCGGGATTGCCTTCGATGGTCGGGATGACCTCGTCGCCGCTCACTTCCACCTTCACCCCCAGCTGCTGCAGCTTGAGACGGAGCAGCAGCACGGCGTTCTCGGTCGCCTTGCGGAGGTCGACGACGCGGAACGCGCCGGACTGGGCCTTGCTCATGCCGAGCACGCGGGAGACGACGCCTTCCATGTGGGCGATCTTCTCGCGCATGACGCCGAGGTCCTCCACCTTGGGATCGTCGGGCGCCATGCCCTGCGAAAGCGTGTCCGAAAGGAGCTTCATCACCGTCAGCGGATTACGGATCTCATGGGCCACCTCGGCCGAGAGCAGCCCGAGGGCGGTGAGACGCTCGCTGCGGCGCAGGCCTTCTTCGACGGCGAAGACCTTGGCGTAGAGCCGGGCGTTCTGGATCGAAGAGGCGCCGAACGAAGACAGCGCGGTGACGAGATGCTTGTCGTCGTCGGAGAAACGATAGGCCCCCATCGCGACGCACATCAGCACGCCGAAGGTGTCGTCCTCGTAGCGCACCGGCACGGCCAGCAGCGAGGAGGAGGCCACCGGCTCGGAGAGCCTGAGGAAGAGGTGCTCTTCGGTCTTGCCCGCCAGCGGGACGACGACCGGCCGGCCGCGACCCACGACGGTGCCGAGCGAGGTCTGGTTCACGGCGATGCTCGGGGCGAGTTCGCTGCCGCTGAGTTCGCCGTCCAGGTGCTTCAGCAGCAGGACGTCGTCGACGATCTTGTAATATGCGCAGGCGCGTGCGCCGAGCAGCCCGCGCGTATGGCGCGCCAGGTCCTGCGAGATGCCCGGCTCGTCGCGTTCGCGGGCGAGGCCCTGCGCGGCGCGCACGAGCGCTTCCAGCTGGGCGGCCTTGGAACGCAGCTGACGCAGCAACCAGATGCGGCCGACGGCCTTGGAGGCCTCGTTGGTGAGCAGCGCGAGGAAGGCGACGTCCTGCTCCGTGAACGCGTCGAGACGGTCGGAGTCGCAGTTCACCACGCCGATGACGTTGCCCATGAGCTCCATGGGCACGGCGAGTTCGGAACGGATGCCCTTGCGGATCTCGACGTAACGCGGGTCCTTCGAGACGTCGGGGATGCGCTGCGGCTTGGCGTAGAGCGCGACCCAGCCGGTGATGCCCTGCCCTTGGTCGATGATCTGGGCGGCCGAAGCGGCGTCGAGGCCGTTGCTCACCTCGATGCGCAGCGAACCCGTGGCGGGCTCGACGAGCGCGATGGAAGCGCTCGAGGCGTTCAACGTGCGGACGATCTCCTCGAGGATGAAATCCAACGCCTCACGCGGGTCTTCGGTCGCGTTGACGAAGGCGCCGACGCGGTAAAGGCAGTCCAGGACGCGGGCGTCGCCGGGACGTTCCTGCGGAGGACGGGTGTGCGGCATGGCCTAGAGCGAGTGGTCCATGTCGAGCGCCGGGGCGTCGACGGTGGTCTGGCCGATCATCACCGCGGGCACGCCGGCCACGCTCGTGTGCGGGGCGACGTCCTTGAGCACCACGGAACCCGCGCCGACCTTGGCGCCTTCGCCGATGGTGATGTTGCCGAGGATCTTCGCGCCGGCGCCGACGAGCACGCCCGAGCGGATCTTGGGGTGACGGTCGCCGCGGGCCTTGCCGGTGCCGCCGAGGGTGACCTCGTGCAGGAAGGAGACGTTGTCCGCCACGACGCTGGTCTCGCCGGCGACGAAGCCGGTCGCGTGGTCGAGCAGGATCCCGACGCCGAAGCGGGCGGCGGGATGGATGTCGACGCCAAGGTGCTCGGAGACGAGCGACTGGAGGTGCGTGGCGAGCTCCTTGCGTCCGGCCTTCCAGAGCGCATGCGCGAGGCGGTGGGTCGAGATGGCGTGGAAGCCCTTGTACCAGAGATAAGGGATGAGCGCATGCTCCGTCGCCGGGTCGCGCTCAAGGGTGGCGCGGATGTCGGCGCGCATCTGCGAGAGCACCTCGCGATCGGACGCGACCGCCTCCCCGAGGACGCGCAGGATGACCGGCAGGTCCTGGCCGGTCGGCGTGACGCGTTCGGCCAGACGCTGGATGATGCCTTCGCCGAAGCCTGAGCGATCCAGCACATAGCGATGGAGCATCGGCGCGAGGGCCGGCTCCGCCTGAGCCACGACGGTCGCGCGGGCCTGCAGCTCCGCCCAAAGGGAAGCTTCGTTGGCGCAGACCAAGGCGATGGAACGGGCGTCAGCCATAGACGGGGGATTAATTCGGGGTTTTCGGTCAATTTGGCAACCCATGAGTCAAAATCGCGTAAAAACGGCTTCTTTATGCAGATATTATGAACCTCCCGACCGCGATGGGGTTGAAAACTGTGAACGTCCCCCTACAAACACAGACCTACCCTCCCACACCCATGCGTATCCTCACCTCCCTCCTCGCCTGCCTCGCGGCGGTGGCCTCTTTCGCGGCCGCCGAAGTCGGCAAGGCTGCTCCCGAGTTCACCGGCAAGACCCTCGACGGCAAGACCGTCAGCCTCGCCGACTTCAAGGGCAAGACCGTCGTCCTCGAATGGTACAACCCTGGCTGCCCCTTCGTGAAGAAGTTCTACGACGCCGGCAAGATGCAGGAATTCCAGAAGGAAGCCATCGCCTCCGGCGCCGTCTGGCTCATCATCAACACCGGCGGCCACGAGATCAAGGAAAGCACCACCTACTACCCTGGCACCGTCATCCAGGACACGAACCAGAGCATCGGTCGCGCTTATGAAGCCAAGGTGACCCCGCACTGCTACGTCATCGACGGCAAGGGCGTGCTCGTCTACAAGGGCGCGATCGACAGCAGCGCCGACGACAACGGCGGCAAGCCCGTCATCCAGGCCTCCAACATCGAAAAGTCCAAGAACTACGTCCTGGCCGCCGTCAAGGCCGTCAAGGAAGGCAAGACCCCCGAAGTCACGAGCAGCAAGCCCTACGGCTGCGGCGTGAAGTACAACAAGCTCTAAGCCGACACCTCGGCCAAGCAAAAGGGCGTCCGACCGGACGCCCTTTTTTGTGCCCGGCGAGGAAACGCCTCAGGCCACGCCGGTCGCCTGCAGGATCTTCGCGTGCACCTGGTCGTTGCGCAGGTGGGGCGTGAAGAGCTGCGAGCCGGGGCCGTACGTGCAGAACTCGACCATCTCGCCGGTATGGTTGTTGCTGGTCCAGCCGATCGAGGTGTACTTCATCAGGGCCTCCGAAAGCGTCTTGGTGGAGGTGATCTTGGCCCGGTCCTCGGCCTTGAATTTCAGTCCGGTGACCTTTTCCGCCGCGGCGACGAAGTCCTTCGGCGACAGACCCTTGGTCTCGGCCTTGAGGAGTTCGAGGGAAGAAGTGAAGGCGGTCATCCGGTCGAAGGCCGGCGACGATTCGACGTAGGAAGGCGCGGAGGTGTCGAAGTCTTCGCTGCCGAGACCGTTGACGTTGAAGCCGCCGGTACCGTGGTCGGTGGTGATGATCAGCAAGGTGTCAGGATTCTTGTCGACGAAAGCCAGCACGGTGGCGATGGCCTCGTCAAAGGCGACCTGCTCGCGGATCGCGGCGGCGCCGTCGTTGCCGTGCGCGGCGTGGTCGATGCGGCCGCCTTCGACCATCAGGAAGAAGCCTTCGGGAGCGGAACCGAGGCGCTGCAAGGCGACCTTGGTCATCTCGGCGAGCGTGGGCGTGGAAGCCTTGAGCTCCGCGGAGTTGAGGCGGTCGATCTCGAACGGGACATGGCTCTTGCTGAAGAGGCCGAGCAACGGGGCCTTGCCGGCGTCGGCCAGGAGCTGGCCGCGGTTGAGCGCCACGCCGTAGCCGGCCTTGCGGTAGGCGGCGACGAGCTCGTCGCTGAAGTACTGGGTGCCGCCGCCGAGAACGACGTCGACGCCGCGCTCGAGGTATTGGGCGGCGACGGCCTTCTGGTCGGAGCGCTTGGCGACGGTGGTCGCGAAGCCCGCCGGCGTGGCATGCGTGGCCGTGGCGGTGGTGACGAGGCCGCAGCGCTTCTTGGCGGCGTTCATCTTCTGCACGAGGGTGACGGGCTTGCGGCCGTCGGTGGTGATGTTGAGGACGCCGTTATTGATGCGCTCGCCGATGCCCCAGCAGCTGGCGGCCGCGGCGGAATCGGTGACGATCCCGCTGGCGGACTCGGTCTCGCAGAGCGAACGGACGACGGGAAGGTCACCGTACATCTTCATCCAATGCGAGGAACGCTTCTCGGTGCGGGTGAGATAGGTCTGCGCGGCGGTGAGCACAGAGAAGCACATGCCGTCCGAGACCATGAAGATCACGTTCTTGGCCTGACGCTTGGCGGAGTTGGCGGAGGCTTCGCGGCCGTCGGCGCCGAGGGCGCGCGCGGAGCCGGCGCCGAAGACGAGGCTACCGAGTCCGGCGAACTTCAGGAATTCACGACGGGAGGAAGAACGGGGCTGGTTCATGGTCGGGGTATAGGCTCAAAAGACCCCTCCGGGCAACCTTAGTTCCCCGGTGAGTCCGTTAAAACCACGTGACGCTCAGGCCTGCGGCGCGGCCGGGGCGGCGGGAGCGGTCGGGACATGCGCCTTGAGGCGACGTTCGGCGACCTCGGCCGAGACCAGCGAGATGAACTCGGCCAGGGTACGATTGCCTTCGAAGGACTTGTCGGCGCGGGAACGCACGTTGACAACGCCGGCTTCCTTTTCCTTGGCACCCACGACGAGCATGTGCGGGACCTTGGACATCTCCGCGCGACGGATCTTGGCGCCGAGCTTATCGGACGAACCATCGACGCTGCAGCGGATCTTGGCGGCCTTGAGGACCTCCGCCATCGCTTCGCAATCGGCGTTAAGGTCGTCGTTCAGCGGGATGAGGCGCACCTGCTCGGGCGAAAGCCAGGTCGGGAAGTCGCCGGCGAAGTGCTCGATCAGGATGCCGACGAAGCGCTCCATCGAACCGAACGGCGCGCGGTGGATCATCACCGGGCGGTGCGGTTTGTTGTCGGCGCCGTTGTAGGTGAGGTCGAAACGTTCCGGCAGGTTGAAGTCGACCTGCACGGTGCCGAGCTGCCATTCGCGGCCGATGACGTCGCGGACGACGAAGTCGATCTTAGGACCGTAGAAGGCGGCTTCGCCGGGCTCCTCGGAGAAGGCGACGCCCAGGGTGGCGGCGGCGGCGCGGCAGGCGGCCTCGGCCTTGTCCCAGTTCTCGGCGGTGCCGGTATACTTGGCGGAGTCGGGATTACGCAGGCCGACGCGGACGCGATAGTCGTTCAGGCCGAGCGTCTTGAGGACGATCTTCACGAGCTCGAGGCAGCCGAGGACTTCGGGGAGGACCTGGTCTTCGGTGCAGAAGAGGTGGGCGTCGTCCTGGGTGAAGCCGCGGACGCGCGTCATGCCGTTCAGCTCGCCGGACTGCTCCCAGCGGTAGACCGTGCCGAATTCGGCGAGGCGGACCGGCAGGTCGCGGTAGGAGTGGGGCTGCGAAGCGTAGATGCGGATGTGGTGCGGGCAGTTCATCGGCTTCAGGAGGAAGCCCTGCACGGTGCCGTCGGCCAGGCGGTTGGTCAGTTCGCCGCAACCGCAGCCTTCCTTGGCGAGCATCTCCATCGCCTCGCGCTCGACGAGCGGGGGGAACTGGGCGTCCTTGTAATACGGGAAGTGGCCCGAGGTGCGGTAGAGGTCGAGGTTGCCGATGTGCGGCGTGAAGACCTGCTTGTAGCCGGTCTGGAAGAGACGCTCGGAGATGAAGTTCTGGAGCTCCTGGCGGACGACGGCGCCGTTGGGCGTCCAGAGGATGAGGCCCTGCCCCACCTTCTCGTCGATGTGGAAAAGCTTCAGTTCCTTGCCCAGCTTGCGGTGGTCGCGCTTCTTGGCTTCCTCGGCGCGGGCCATGGCCTGCTCGAGTTCATCCTTGGTGGCGTAGGCGGTGCCGTAGATGCGCTGGAGCTGCTTGTTCTTCTCGTCGCCGCGATGGTAGGCGCCGGCGATGTGCAGGAGCTTGAACGCCTTCACCTGCGAGGTGTAGCGGACGTGGGTGCCGGCGCAGAGGTCGACGAACTCGCCGTTCTTATAAAACGAGATGGTCTCGCCGGCGGGGATGTCGCCGAGACGGCCGACCTTGTAGGCGTTCTGGCCGCGCTCGCGGATCAACTTCTCGGCTTCCTCGCGGGTGCACTCGAAGCGTTCGAACTTCTGGTTCTCCTTGGAGATGCGGCGCATCTCTTCCTCGATCTTCACGAGGTCTTCGGCCGTGAAGGTGTGGTCGAGGTCGAAGTCGTAGTAGAAGCCGTTGTCGGTGGGCGGGCCGATGTCCAGCTGGGCCTGGGGGAACAGGCGGAGCACGGCGGCGCCCAGCATGTGGGCGGCGGAGTGACGGATCTCCTCGAGGGGAGTCATCTGCGGGCGGGAAGACATGGCGGAAGACCCCACTCGCTAGGGCTTCCCGAGGCGGAGGGCAAGGACGGAGCAATCGCCCCGGACTACTCCTTGACCAGTTCGAACCGCATCGTGACGACCAGACGCATGGTCTTTTCGATGGAAGTCATATCCACCGAACTGTAGTCACCCTCGTTCACCCGACCCTTGGCGCTGACCTGAAAGACCCCCTGAGAGGCGTCGATGAGCGTCCCGACCTTGCTGCCGGAACCGGCCACGAGAATGTCTGCGCGACGACGGGCGTCCTTGGCGGCCGCCTCGAGCAGCTCCTTCTTGGAGTCGTCGAACTTCAGGAGGCGGAATATCGGCATGTTGCGCTGGAGTTCCACCTCCTGAGCCAGGACGACCTCCTGCCGAATCAGCTTCGCGATGAGGTCCACCTTGGAGGTCCGGAGTTCGAAGGGACTGATGAGGATATAATCCGGCACCAGACCGCGGGCCGACTTATTGTAATCGACATTGGTCGCGCTGGCCCGCGCCGGCTCAAGGCGCGAGACAGCGATCGGCATCATTTCGATTTCGGTTTCGGCGAAGCCGGCCTGGGCAAGCAAACGGCGAAAGACGTCCCGCTGCGCTTCGAGCGCCGCGCGGCCGGCGGCAAGGTCGGTACCGCGCCAGGAAAGCGCGCCGCTGAGTTCGCCCTCGTCGGCGCGGAGGTCCTGCGTCGCGACGCCCTTGACGGTCACCTCGGGGCGGGCGGCCCTCACCTGCGCGATGGCCTTGGACAGTTTGTCGGACGCAACGATGAAACCTAAGGCGAGGGATGCGCCGAGAAGCAGGAAGGCGAGGCGCTGCGGGGTGGCAGAATTCGACATGCCCTGACCATGGCCGTTCGGACGGACAAGGTCAACGCCGCCCTGCCCCGCCTTACGACTTCTTCAGATCGTAGCCGTCCTTACGGTCCAGCATCGTCCAGCCGAGCGCGGCCAGGTCCTTGCGGAGCTGGTCGGCGGCGGCGAAGTCCTTGGACTGCTTGGCGGCCCAGCGACGGGCGCCGAGTTCGGCGACGTCGGCCGGGATCGCGACCTCCGCCTTGGCGGCGAAGAGCTGGAGCCCGAGGGCGAAGAGGATCTTGGCGAGGCCGGAGACGTCCTGACGGGCCTGTTCGGCCGTCGGCTCATCCTTCTCGGCGAGCACGGTGAAGACCTGGCCGAGGCAGCCCGGGATGTTAAGGTCGTCCTGCAGGACTTCCCAGGCCTTGGCGAAGCGACCCCACGAAGTCTGGACTTCCTGGGCGACGGGCGCGGCGAACTCGGCGCGGCTGAAACCGGCGGCGGCGAGCAGGCGGTCGGCGCCGCGTTCGAGCTTGGCGAGGGCCGAACGGGAATCGTCGACGCCCTTCATGGTGAAGTTGAGCGAGCTGCGGTAGTGACCGGAGATCAGCGTGTAGCGGACCTCCATGGGCGAGAAGCCCTTGGCGACGAGTTCGTCGAGCGTGTAGAGGTTGCCCTTGCTCTTGGACATCTTCTCGCCCTCGACCATCAGGTGGGCGCTGTGGAACCAGTGGGCGGCGAAGCCCTTCACGCCGGTGGCGCATTCGGACTGGGCGATCTCGTTCTCGTGGTGCGGAAAGCAGAGGTCGATGCCGCCGCCGTGCAAGTCGAAGGTCGCGCCAAGGTGCGCGAGCGACATCGCCGAGCATTCGATATGCCAGCCAGGACGGCCTTCGCCCCAGGGCGACGGCCAGAAGTTGGCGCCGTCCTCGGGCTTGCGGGACTTCCAGAGCGCGAAGTCGGAGGCCGATTCGCGTTCATATTCGTCGGCGTCGTTGGCTTCGCCGGCCGAGTTCTCGGACTGGGTCTCGAGCTTCGAGAAATCGATGTGGTTGAGCTTGCCGTAGTCGGCGCAGGTGCAGACCTTGAAGTAGACCGAACCGTCCTTGGCGACGTACGCGTGGCCGCGGTCGACGAGGGCCTTGATCATCGCGACCTGCTGAGGGATGTGCTCGACCGCGCTGGGCTCGACATGCGGAGGGAGGAGACCGAGGGCCTTGCAGTCGGCATGGAACTTGTCGGTCCAGGTCTTCGTGAAGGCGCCGAGCGTCTGGCCGGACGCCTGGGCGCCGCGGATGGTCTTGTCGTCGACGTCGGTGATGTTGCGGACGTGCTTCACCTTCAGGCCGGCGACCTCGAGGGTGCGGCGCAGGACATCCTGGACGGTGAAGGTGCGGAAATTGCCGATATGGGCCGGGCCGTAGACCGTGGGACCGCAGCAGTACATGCCATAGAGGTCGCGGCCGGGCTTCGGGAGCAACGGACGCTTCTCGCGGGACATGGTGTCATGCAGGAACACGGGCATAGGGCGTTCAGTTAGCGAACCTTGCCCCCGTTGGGCGAGACGGAACTACTCCGCCTAACGCTGCAGGACCCGCACGTAATCCACCTTGAACTGGGCCGGAAAACGGGTGTCCGCGCCGACCGGGCCGCCGAAGCCGCCGCCGACGGCGAGGTTCAGCACCAGGTAATACTTCTGGTCGAACGGCGCCGGGAAAGGCCCGCCGACCGAGCTCCACTCCTTCTGTTCCTGCACCTGGCTGCCGTCGACGAACCAGCGGATCGACTCCCGCTCCCATTCGACCGCGAAGACGTGGAAGCCGGCGGTGAAGTCGCCTTGGGGCAGGCGGTACGGCTTGCCCTTATAAATGTTCTTCGGCCAAGGAGCCCCGTAGTGGAGCGTGCCATGGACTTGGTCCGGCTCGTGGCCCTTGAACTCCATGATGTCGATCTCCCCGCTGGCGGCCCAGCCGCCGTACTTCTCCTCGGAAGGCAGCATCCAGAACGCCGGCCAGAGCCCCTTCCCCGCCGGCAGCTGGGCCGACATCTCGAAGCGTCCGTAGAGCCAGTCGGCGCGACGCTTGGTCCGGATCCGGGCGGAGGAATAATCCTTCAGCACGCCGGCGACGTTGAGCTTCTCCTTGCGCGCCTCGATGACGAGATGTCCGTCCTCGACGCGCAGGTTCTGCGGACGGTCGAAGTAATATTGCAGCTCGCCGTTGCCGCCGCCATGGCCGTTCTCCTCGGCCGCCCACTTGGTCCAGTCGAGCTCCTTGCCGTTGAAGTCGTCTCGCCAGACCTCGCGCCATTCGCCGGCGATGATCGCGACCGGAAGCAAAAGCAGGGGTAAAAATTGGCGCATACGGCATCTTCCCCCGCCCGGGGGGACGCGGACAAGGTCATAAAACAGGTTACGGCTTGTTTCAGGCAGGCTTAACGGAGATAAGAACCCTCCCAACCTCATCCCCATGAAACTAGGCACCAAGTCCCTGCACGCCGGCCAGAAGCCCGATCCGACCACCGGTTCGCGCGCTGTCCCGATCTACCAGACCACGAGCTACCAGTTCCGCGACACGGAGCACGCGGCGAACCTCTTCGGCCTGAAGGAGCTCGGCAACATCTACACCCGCATCATGAACCCGACGACGGACGTCCTCGAGCAGCGCCTCGCGGCCCTCGAAGGCGGTTCCGGCGCGCTCGCCCACTCCTCCGGCCAGGCCGCCATCACCGCGGCCATCCTGAACATCGCCGGCGCCGGCGACCACATCGTCTCGGTCTCCCAGCTCTACGGCGGCACCTACAACCTCTTCCACTACACCCTGCCGAAGCTCGGCATCCAGGTGTCCTTCGTCGACGGCGACGATCCCGAGAACTTCCGCAAGGCCGTGAAGTCGAACACCAAGGCCTTCTACGGCGAAGGCCTCGGCAACCCCCGCCTCAACATCTTCCCCTTCGCCGAGGTCGGCCAGATCGCCAAGGAAGCCGGTGTCCCGCTGATCATCGACAACACCGCCCTCTCGCCCTACCTGAACCGACCGTTCGAGCATGGTGCGAACATCGTCGTCCACTCCGCCACCAAGCACATCGGCGGCCATGGCACCTCGATCGGCGGCCTCGTGGTCGACGGCGGCAACTTCAACTGGGGCAACGGGAAGTTCCCTGGCTTCACCGAGCCGGACATGTCCTACCACGGCCTGCCGCACTGGGAGGCCTTCAAGGCCTTCCCGCCCGCCGGCGGCGCCAACATCGCCTTCATCATGAAGATGCGCCTGCAGTTCCTCCGCGACGTCGGCAGCTGCCTCTCGCCCTTCAACGCGTTCCTGCTCCTGCAGGGCCTCGAGACCCTGCACCTCCGCATGGAGCGCCACTGCGCCAACGCGATGAAGGTCGCCCAGTTCCTCGAATCCCACCCCAAGGTGAAGTGGACCAACTACCCCGGCCTCAAGTCCTCGAAGTACCACGACCTCGCCAAGAAGTACCTCACCAACGGCTACGGCGCGCTGGTCGGCTTCGGCCTCAAGTCGGGCCTCGAAGGCGGCAGCAAGTTCATCAACGCCCTGCAGCTCCACAGCCACGTCGCCAACATCGGCGACGCCCGCTCGCTGGCGATCCACCCCGCCTCCACGACGCATTCGCAGCTCACCGCCGCGGAACGCGACAGCGCCGGCGTGACGGACGACTACGTCCGCCTCTCCGTGGGCCTCGAGGACATCGAGGACATCATCGCCGACCTCGAGCAGGCGCTGGCCAAGGCCTGAGCCTCACGCCAGCGACCGATCAGGGCGGGCCGGCAGGCCCGCCCTTTTTCATGCCCGCACCTTGGCGCCGTCGAAGTCGTGATACTCCAGGAACTGGCGGGCTCCGTCGTCGCCCATGTAGGCGGCCAGGAGCTTCGGGTCGGTCTGCGTGAGATCCACGACGATGAGTCCGTCGAGGCATCCGCCGAAGCCTTCGTCGACGTTGAAGGCGATGAGGCGGCCGTTGAGCTTAAGGTAGTGCTTGAGCAGCACCGGCACGGCCTTGGCGTCCGGCTCGAGATCGCTGACGAGGCTCGAGACATGCTCCAGGTCGAACGCGCACCGCTGCAGGACGTCCAGGTCAGCGTCCCGCAGGCTCATCGAGCGCGGCGGATTCTTGGCCCGCACCAGCGGCAGCAGGTCGTCGGCGGAACGGTTGTTCTTGAGGTAGGAAAGGATGAGTTCCTTCGAGGCCTGGCCGTACTCGGGATTGATGCTCACCGGACCGAACAGGAGATGATACTTCGGGAAGCGGACGACGTAGCGTCCGATGCCGCGCCAAAGCAACGGGAGGCTCGTCGGCTTACGCTGGTATTCCTGCCGGATGAACGAGCGGCCCATCTCCAGCGCAGGGTCCATGCGGCGGAAGAAGTCGCCTTTGAATTCGAAGAGCGTCGAGGTGTAGAGACCGTGCTTGCCCTGCAGCGGCAGGATGCGGTCCGTCGGCCCGAGCCGATAACCACCCACGATCGCCGAAGCCCTGTCGTCCCACAGCACGATCTGGTCGTACCAGGCGTCGAAAGCGTCGAGGTCGCAGTCCAATCCGGTGCCCTCGGAGACCGAACGGAAGGTCGTCTCACGGAGTCGGCCGATCTCCCGCAGCGTGTGCGGCAGGTCCTTGCCGAGGAAACGGTAGACCCGGAAATCGCCGCTGGTCAGCAGCAGGTCCTCGGGCGGGAGGCTTTGGAGTTCGGCGCGGAGGAGCAACGGGTTCACCGCGGGGATGATCGGGGCCTGCGCGACGGGTACGCGGACGGCGGCGATCTTCTCGCGTTCGCCGCGGCTCGAAAGCAGTTCGCAACGCAGCCGCAGGAAACTCGTCGCCTCCTCGTCGTCAGGATGGTCCGCCAGCTGGGCCGGCGTCACCGGATTCGCCGTGCGCAGACGGATGACCTTGCCGCGATGATGCAGGAATTCCCGGAGGAGCAGCATCGTGCGGACGCGCGGATGCGCCAGGCCGAGCGACTGGAAGAGGCCGGAGTTGCGCCCTTCGATCCGGAGCGGGAGCATCGAAGCCCCCACCTTGCGCGCCATGCGCACGACCTGCGGCGACCAGAGCGGATCCGCCACGCGGCGTGATCCCAGCTTCAGGCTCGAGACTTCGCCGGCCGGGAAAGTCAGGATGCAGCCGCCCGCCCGGAGGTGCGACAAGATCCGTCGCGTCCCGGCCACGTTGCCCACGTCGCTCGAGCCGGGCTCGAAAGGATTGACCTCGATCAGCCAAGGACGGATGCCGGGGATCCGCGCCAGCCAGCGATTGCCGACGACGAGGGTGTCCGGTCGGACGCGCAGCAGGAAGTCCATCGCGACGAGCCCGTCCGCGAGCCCGTGCGGATGGTTCGCGACGACGACGAGCGGGCCGGACTTCGGGATACGCGCCAGGCATTGGTCGCTCCAGGCGCTGCTGAGTCCGGCTTGCTCCATGGCGGACGTAAAGAAATCGGGACGGCCGGCCACATGGATCCGCTCCAGGAAAGCGTCGAAGGCCCGCACCTTGAAGAAGCGGTCCAGGACCGGTTCGGCCCAGGCGAGCGGGCCCAGGTTGGCCTTGAGTTCGTCGGTATTGCTCGGGGCGGACTGAGGTGACATCTGTGGCGAGGATGCCACGGATGTGCGAACGGACGGGGGCGGACCCGTGACAATGTGGTGTCAGCCGGCGGCGAATCCGAAGAACTCGCGGGCGTTGCGCGTGGCGAC
>RGES01000150.1 GCA_009917805.1 Verrucomicrobiota bacterium | reverse complement strand
GAACCAGCGACCTCGTCCTTACCAAGGACGCGCTCTGCCAACTGAGCTACAGGGGCGAACCGTCGACGTACTGAAGACGCGAAGGGAAGGGTTTGAATGACCATCGAAAACCCCACCGTCAAGCGGATTTTTGCAAGGGTTTTACACCCCTTCTGGGGCCGCCTAGGGGCCCACGATCAGGCGATACGCCCCCGGGGGGAGCTGCCCCGCCCAATCGATGGCAACTGCCCATCGCCGGATCGCCTCATCGAGCGACTTTGAGCCTGAAAGTCTCACTTCGCTGCCTAAGGGGGCCTTCCCAAACGAATCAACGCTCAGGATTACCTCATATATGGACTTAAATGGGGCATTTTTTAATATTAAATCATCTTTTAGTCCATTTTTATCAATAAAATGGGTGATATTCCCACTTAAAATAGGTTTAGACCCCCCACCCACTGCATAAACCTCAAAAAAAGCGGTGCGCGGGGGGAGGACTTCCGCGGTTATCGCCCGCGTCCCGAAAGAGGTGAAGGGTTCGGCCTCCGCCAGGGGGATGGCCTTGGCTGGCGTCGGCACCTCCCGGCGTGGCACCTGCAGGGTGGAATCCTTGCCGAGAGGCCGAGCGGGATCGAACTGCAGGACGGGGGAGGACTTGGCAAAGGGGGCGTCTTCGGGCTGGCCGACCTCGGAGCGCCCTGCCCCGCCCAAGGCCGATTTGGCCGGGAAGTAGACGGCCGAGGTGTCGAGCAAGACCACGCTTTCGGTACGAGGGTCGCCGGGGGCGACCAAGCGGACCCCGTTGACGAGGGGTTGCGCCGGAGGGTTGCCGCCAGCCCCGGGCTTGAAGACGAGCAAGGTAAGCAGGAAAAGACCGAACCCGCAAAGCAGCGCGGTACGGGTCAACGGCGGGACCCGGCCTCCGGTCAGGTTGCGGAATGTGGAGAGCGCCCGCATGCTCAGCGGTCGAGCGCGCGCTCGGCGACCGTCACGCGCGTCAAGGAGCCACGTCCGTCACGGATGTAGTTCAGCGTGAGCACTTCGCCGGGCTTGTGCCGCGAGATCGCCAGACGCAGCTCGTTCCAATTCTCGAAGGGCTTGCCGTCCAATGCCACGATGATGTCGCCGACCTTGAGACCCGCCTTCGCGGCGGGCATGCCTTCGCTGATGAGCGAGACGCGCACGGCGCCGTTCTTGCCCAGGTTGAGCTTGGTGGCCTCGGCGAGGGAAAGATCCTCCCCCTGGACGCCGATGAGGCCGCGGACGACCTTGCCGGCGTTCGCCAGGTCCGTCGCGACGGAAACGATGAGATTGGCCGGGATCGAGTAGCCGAGGCCGATGTTGCCGCCGGTGCCGGACTTGATCGCGGTGTTCATGCCCAGCAGGCGGCCTTCGAAGTCGATGAGGGGCCCGCCGCTATTGCCCGGATTGATCGCGGCGTCGGTCTGGATGAAATCCTCGAAAGCCATGCCCATGCCCTGCTTGCCGGAGCGCCCGAGCGCCGAGACGATGCCGGAAGTCACCGTCATGCCCGCATCGAGCGGGTTGCCGATGGCGAAGACGACGTCGCCGACGCGGGCCTTCTCGCTGTCGGCGAACCGGGCGAACGGAAGGTTGCGCCCCTCGATCTTCAATACGGCGATGTCGCTGCCGGCGTCGACACCGAGCACCTTGGCGCGGAATTCGCGGCGATCCTGCAGCTGGACGATCACCGTCTCGGAGACGGAGCGGTCCTGCTTGACCACGACATGCCGGTTGGTGATGACGTAGCCGTCGGGATGGACGATGGTACCGGAACCGAGGCCGGTCGGCATCAAGGTCTCGCCGGTCTTCTCGTCTTTCAGGACCTTGTCGGGATCGATGCGCCCACGGTAGCGATTCAGGACGGACTGAGGGATGACTTCGGCGGTCCGGATGCTGACGACCGCCGGCATGATGCGGGCGAGCATGTCGGCGTAGCTCGCCCCGGGGGCGGTACGGTTGATCGGGCGGACATCGGTCTCGAACGAGACGCCGGCGAGGGCCATGGCCGGCAAGAGGACAAGCGCGGTGAGATGACGGAGCATGACCCCGCCATCCTAACCGGCGGACCGCCCAATGCAAGCGACCTCAGCGCGCCATGGTGAACCCGCCGCCCGGCTGGTTCGGCTCCGCCTCGTCCCGATCCTTGTTGAAGCGCATGGAGAACAGGCGGGTGACGCCCTTCTCCTGCATGGTCGCGCCGAAGATGGCGTCGGCCGCCGAGACGGTGCGCTTATTGTGGGTGATCACCAGGAACTGGGAGAAGCGGGTGAACTCGCGGATGATGTCCGTGAAGCGGTTCACGTTGGCGTCGTCGAGCGGGGCGTCGAGCTCGTCGAGCACGCACAGCGGCGAAGGCTTCACCATGTAGATGGCGAAGAGGAGCGCCACCGCGGTCATGGTGCGCTGGCCGCCGGAAAGCAGGGAGATGCCGCGGAGCTTGGTGCCCGGGGGCTGGGCGATGATCTCGATGCCGCTCTCGAGCGGGTCTTCGGCCTGCACCATGGTGAGGTCGGCCGTGCCGCCGACGAACAGGCGTTCGAAGGTGAACTTGAAATTCTTGCGGACCTGTTCGAACGTGTCGGTGAAGAGCTTGAGCGAGGTCTGGTTGAGCTCCTCGATGGCCTTGGTGAGCTCCTCCTTGGCTTTCCAAAGGTCGTCGCTCTGCTTGGTGAGGAAGTCGTGGCGGTCGCGCAGGGAGGAATATTCCTCGACGGCGACGAGGTTGACGGAGCCCATGCCGGCCATGCGGTCGCGCAGTTCGGCGATCTCGCGGACGAGGGGCGGCCAGTCGGCGGACTCCATCGAAGCGAGATCCTCGGCGGTGGGTTCGCCGCGGCGGACGACGGCCTTCGGGGCCGGGCGGGAGCCTTCTTCGTCGGTCTCCTCGAGGTCGTCGAAGCTGGAGATGCCTTCGGGTTCGCCGTCGGAGAGCCAGAGCTGCAGGCGCCAGTCGACTTCGGCCACGTCGAGCTGATGGTCGGCCTGGACCTTCTCGACGATGAAGCCGCACTGCGAAGTCTGCTCGGCGAGCGAGACTTCGAAGCCCTTGAGGCGGGCGTCGGCGACGCGGAGGCGGTCGCGGTCGACGGAAAGCACGCGGTCTTCGGACTCGACGGCGGCGTCGGTCTCGTTGAGCGAGCCGCGCAGTTCGTTGAGCCCGGCGTTGGAGGTCTCGATCTCGCCGGCGAGGCGGGCCGAGGTCGCGCGGGCGGCGACGGCCTGGGCCTTCAGTTCGCCGATCAGCTTCTCGTTCTGCTGGGCTTCGATCCGGCGCGAACTCAGGCGGGCGACGGCTTCCGCGCGGCGCGATTCGAGGTCTGCCAGCTCGCGACCGACGAGTTCGAGACGCTGGCGCTGCTCGGCATGCGCCAGGCGGGCTTCGCCGAGGGCGTTGCGACGGAGATCGGATTCGGCGCGCGCGGCCTCGAGCTGCGTCTCGCCCGAAGTGATCGTAGCGCGGAGTTCGGCGACCTGGCCGTCCTTGGCCGTGAGGGTGACCTGGGCGCGGTCGCGGCGCTGCAGCGCCTCGGACTTCGCGTTCTCGATCTCGGCGAGCTGACGCTCTTCGCGCGCGATGCGGTCGTCCGCGGCGGTGAGCGTCTGGCGGGCGGCGCGCTCGTCGGCCTGGGCGACGGAAAGTTCCTGGGCGGCGAACTGCGTGGCGTCTCGGGCGGACGAGACGTCGAGCTCGTTGGCGTCCATCGCGGACTGGATGCCGAGGGCCTTCTCGTTGAGCGTCGTGAGCTGGTCGTTCTCCGACTCGAGGCTGGCGCGGACGGAACGGATCTCGCTTTCGCGGGAGAAGACGCCCGAGCCGGCGTTGGCGGCGGCCTTGCGAGGCTTGCCCGCATAGACGAGGCCGCGACGGTCGACGAGGTCGCCGTCGGTGGTGGCGACGAGGAAGAATTCGAATCCCGGATTGGAGCGCCACCAGCTGATGAAGTCGCCGAGGGACG
>RGES01000149.1 GCA_009917805.1 Verrucomicrobiota bacterium | reverse complement strand
ATGTAGAAGGTGATCTCCTTGCCGGGGTCGATGCCGTCCAGGTAGAGGAGCTTCTCGACGATGTCGCGGGCGGAGGCGTCTTCGACGGCGCCCCAGAGGAAGATCTTCCGCTGTTCGAGGAACTTCTTCTGGATGAGCATGGCGCTCGGGCCACCGTCCTTGGGGGCGGCCGGGGTCTTCTCGTCCTCGTCTTCGTCGTCGTTACGCATGGGAGTCGTCAAATTGCCCGAAACCGGTCCCGTGGCAAGCGTGGGAAGGCGAAGCCGGCGGGGAATTCATTCACAGTCGGCGGGCGACCTTGCTCCCCGGCGGGGCTTATGCCTAGGTTCCGCCCGTGCCCACCCTCCGCCTCACCGGCCTGCGCCGCCAGCTCGGCTCGACGCCCGTCCTCGCGGGGGTCGACCTCGTCGTGGAGACGGGCTCGCTCTGCTGCCTGCTGGGGCCGTCGGGCAGCGGCAAGACGACCCTGCTCAAGGTGCTCGCCGGCCAGATCGAGTCGCAAGGCGGCACGGTGCTGCTCGACAACCGCGACATCACCTTCGCCGAGGCCGCCGAGCGCGGCTTCGGGTTCGTCCACCAGAACTACGCGCTCTTCCCGCATCTCTCCGTCCTCGAGAACGCCGCGTTCTCGCTCGACTCCGAAAAACTCTCCGCCGCCGAGGTCAAGGCGCGCGCCCTCGAGGCGCTGCGGCTTGTCGGCGCCGAAGCCTGGGCCGCGCGCCGTCCGCAGGAACTCTCCGGCGGCCAGCAGCAGCGCGTCGCGCTCGCCCGCGTGCTGGCGTTGCGTCCGCAGCTGCTGTTGCTCGACGAACCCCTGAGCAACCTCGACGCGGCGTCGCGCCTCGAAGTCCGCGAAGTCATCCGGAAACTCGTGCGCACGACCGGCGTCACGGTGCTCTGCGTGCTCCACGACCAGAAGGACGCCTTCGCGATGGCGGACCGCCTCGCGATCATGCACGAAGGCCGGATCGTCCAGGCGGGCCTGCCGATCGACCTCTATCGTCGCCCCGCCGACAGCTGGATCGCGACGTTCCTCGGTTCCGCCAATCTCATCCCCGGCAAGGTCACGCAGGTCGGCGCCGGCGAGTTCGTCGCCGAGACCGCGGTAGGCGAAGTGCGCGGCGCGCTCGCCACGCCGGACAGCGCCCCGGGTCCCGGCGCGAAGATCGTCGTCTGCGTGCGTCCCGAATGCCTGAAGCTCGACTTCATGGCGCCCGACGAGAACGCCTTCGCGGGAACGATCGTGGCCTCGCTCTTCCAGGGCGACGTCTCGTTGCACGATTTCAAGACCAAGGAAGGCGTGATTCTCAAGGTCTCCGAGGCCAACCCGCGCCAGCGGGTGGGCTCCAAGGCCACCGTCTTCGCCTGGGCCGAGCCCGAGGACGTCGTCGGGCTGAATCGCTGATCAGGCCTTCGCGCGGCGGAACTTGCCGGGCGTCTGCTTGTAGCGGGCCTTGAAGGTCGCCTGCAGGTAGTGGCTATGCGTGAAGCCCGTCTGCTCGGCGATCAGGTCGATGGTCAGGTTGGTCTCGCGCAGGAGGCGTTCCACCTCGCGGAAACGGACGCGCAGGATCTCGTCTTTCGGCGAACGTTTGAGCACCGTCTTCATGCGCCGGTCGAGCGTGCTGCGCGAGGCGCCGAGTTTCGCGGCGAGTTCGTTGACGTCGAGCCCATGCGTGGCGCCAGCGCGGATGAGCGCCACCGCCCGGGCGACGAGCCGGTCGCGGATGACCAGTTCGCCGGAGGAGCCGCGCACCATGACGCCCTTCGGCGCGAGCAGGATCGGCTTGGTCCGGGCCGGCTTGCCCTTCATCAGTCGGTCGAGCAGCTCGGCGGCGGCGAAGCCGACGGCATGCCCGTCGAAGCGGACGCTCGAGAGGGGCGGGGTGGTGAAGCTGCAGAGCGTCTCCTCGTTCTCGGCCCCGACGACCGCGACTTCTTCCGGGACCGCGACGCCCGCCGTCTGGCAGGCCTCCAGCAGGCGGACGCCGAGCTGGTCCGTCGTCGCGAAGATCCCGATCGGCTTGGGCAGCTGCGCGATCCATTGGATCAGGCGGGACTGGCTCTGTTCCCAGTCCGGGACGCGTTCGGGGTGGTCTTCGGGCAGCTCGAGGCAGCGGTGGCCATAGGCGCGGATGACCTTCTTGAAGTTGTCGATGCGCTCCACGAAGAACTGTTCGTTGCGCTGGCTGTAGGCGGCGAAGTGGCGGAAGCCCCGTTCATAGAGGTGTTCGGCCACCATGCGGCCGATGTCCTCGTTGTCGCACCCCACGAACGGGCGGCCGCCGGCGAAGTGCGTGGAGCGGAGCTCGACGGCGGGCAGGCCGGTGGCCGCGACGAGCTTGGAGGTCTCGGCGCTGAACGTGCGGGTCAGGATCCCGTCGCCGTCCCAATCCTTGAGCCAGGTCGGCGGCGAGGAATCGAGGGCGCGGAGCTCGAGGTAGGTCGACCACGGGCCGTGGGCCGCGACGTAGCTGCGGACGCCGGCGAGCAGTTCCCGCGTGTAGCTGCGGGTGGTCTCGATGAGCAGGGCGACCCGCGGGGCGCGGCGTGGGGAGGAGGGCATGGGGTTTGACCAAAAACCTTACTTTTAGTGCATCATACCTGTAATGACATTCCGGGCAAGAAGGGATATAGTCCTGCTACCCCCATGAAACTCCGCCTCCTCACCGCCGGCCTGCTCGGCCTTTGCGCCCCGGTGTATCGCCTGCAGGAAGCCGGCTTCCAGCCGGTCTTCGCCTCCATCGACAAGCGCGTCTACCAGACCGTGCTGCATGAGGTGAAGCCGGGTTGGACCATCACCAAGGAGTGGGAAGGCTACACGATCAACTGCGACATCGCCTTCAAGGACATCAAGCCCGAGGAATACGCCGGCATCTTCTTCAGCGGCGGCCGCGGTCCCGAATACCTGCGCGAAGACGAGGCCCTCCTGGCCGCCACCCGCTGGTTCTGGGAGCACAAGAAGCCGATGCTCAGCGTCTGCCACGGCGTCGAGATCCCGGCCCGCGCCGGCATCGTGAAGGGCCTGCGCATGGCCACCGTGCCGAAGTGCAAGTTCGACCTCGAGGTCTGCGGCGGCATCTTCGTCAACGCCCCGGTCGTCGTCGACCGCCACATGGTCAGCGGCCGCACCTTCCATGACCACGGTTCGTTCGTCGGCCCGTGGATCAAGATGCTCGAAGCCCAGCGCGACCAGAAGTAAGGCCATGCTTTCCCGTCGCGATTTCCTGCGCACCGTCCCGGCCGCCGCGGTCTTCGCGGCGCTGTCGGCCCAGGCCCAGGCCAAGGAAGATTTCAAGATCCGTTACACCCTGTCGTCCGCCCTCTACGGCACGATGCCGCTCGAAGTCATCCTGCCCGAGGTCGCCAAGGCCGGCGCGGAGTCGCTCGATATCTGGTGCAAGGTGCATGGCGACCAGCGCGAGCAGGCCACGGCCCTCGGCGAGGAAGCCTTCGCCGCCTTGCTGAAGAAGCACGGCGCGCGCGTCGGCTCCAGCACCCGCTATCCGCTCGGTCCGTTCAAGCTCCAGGAGGAGATGGCCTGGGTGAAGAAGCATGGCGGCGACCTCGTCGTCTGCGGCTGCGTCGGCCCCAAGAACCCGGAAGGCGCCGCCGCCAAGGCCGCGATCGCCAAGTTCCTGGAGGACATGAAGCCGCACGTCGCCAAGGCCGCCGAGCTCGGCGTGACCATCGCGATCGAGAACCACGTCAACCAGGCGCTGCATCATCCGGATTCCCTCAAGGCGTTCGCCGACCTGAACACCTCGCCCAACCTCGGTATCGCGTTCGCCCCGCACCACCTGCACGAGTGGCAGGACCAGATCCCGGCCCTCCTCCGCTACGTCGGCGCGAAGAACCTCCCGTTCATCTATTTCCAGGAGCACTCCGACGGCATCTTCAAGAAGGCCAGCAAGGAGGTCGAGATGCAGCAGCTGCCCGGGTTCGGCGGCGGGCTCGACTACCGTCTCGTCGTCAAGGCGCTCCGCGACGTCCGCTTCAAAGGCGTCGCCGAGATCTTCATGCACCCGAC
>RGES01000148.1 GCA_009917805.1 Verrucomicrobiota bacterium | reverse complement strand
GAGAGCGGGCGGCCGCAGGACGGCAGGAACGGGCAGGGGGTCGGCACCGGCTCAGGGCTTGGCGTAAGGGTTGGTCTTCTTCTCCACGCCCACGGAGGTCTGCCCGCCGTGTCCGGGTAGGAGCACGACGTCGTCCGGCAGGGTGTAGATACGCGTGCGGATCGAAGTCAGGAGCTGGTTCCAATCGCCGTTCGGGAGGTCGGTCCGGCCGACGGAGCCCTTGAAGATGGCGTCCCCGGTGAAGGCGATCTTCTGGTCGGCGGCGTAGAAGAGGATGCTGCCCGGGCAGTGGCCCGGGACGTGGCGGATCTCGAACTTATAGCCGCAGGTTTCGACGACGTCGCCGTCATCCACCCAGCGGTCGACCTTCACCGAGCGGAAATCATCATCGGAGAGCGACGGGATCATCGACTGGTAGCGATTACGATAGGCCTCGATGTTTTCGATGAGCTGTTGGTCGTCCTTATGCGCGATCACCTTGGCGCCGGCATCGGCGAAGTAGCGTCCGTCGCACATGTGGTCCCAATGGCCGTGCGTGATCAGCAGGTGCGTCAGGTTGAGGCCTTGTTTCTTGATCTCTTCCAGCAGCAGCGGTCCAGCGTCCTTGGGGGCGTCGATCACGCAGCAGTCCTTGCCGTTCTCGGCGACGACGAGATAGGCGTTGGTTTCGAAAGGCCCCAAGGGGGCGGCGGCGATCTTCATGAAATCAGGCTCCGAAGGCTCGGCGCATCGCGGCCTCGACGTTCTCCGGCGGGCGCACGGCCTTGAACTCGCGGTTCACGAAGGCGTGGATGGTGAAGCCTTCGACGAGCAGTTCGCCGTCGCGTTCGACCTGGTAGGTCAGTTTCAGGCGGGCCTTGGGTTTTTCGGCGAGGGTCACGGTGATGCGGACTCGGTCGTCGAAGCGGGAAGGGCGATGGTAGGTCAGGCCGGTCTCAAGCACGGGCAGGAGGAAGCCTGCCTGCTCGAGCTGACGGTAAGGCGTGCCGAGCTGGTCGAGCAAGGCGACGCGGGCCATCTCGAACCAAGGCAGGTAGTTGCCGTGGTAGGTGACGCCCATCGCATCGGTCTCGGCGAAGCGGACGCGGGTCTCGACGGTGGCCTGGAGCATGAGCCTGTTTTGGCGTCCGCGGGCGAATTTCCAACGCCAAACGACGCCGCGGAGGCTTCTCCTTGCCCCGGGAGGATTCCTTCGCTGATGTCTGGGGATGGGTCAGCGCGAACGTTTCGTCATCTTCCTGATCGGCGCCTTGCTCGGCGTCGTCCTTCTCCTCGGCGGTAAGTCCTGCGGCAGCGAGAAGAAGCAGCAGCTCCGGATGGTCCGCTCGTCGCTGAGCATGGCCCCGATGATGTACGACTACGCGGTCACGAAGAAGGGCTTCTATGGCCGGTATGTCCTGTTCGAGCAGGTCGCCGAGCGGCAGGGCGGGGCGAAGGTCCGCACGCTCGTCACCGGTGGCACGCGTCGTTACTCGCCCGAAGGCAAGGAGCTCCCCGAGGAGCATATCCTGATCAAGGAGTCCTACGCACCGGGCGTCGCCTTGGCCGAGGCCGGTCCGGTCGAGTCCTACGAATTCACCTTCGCCGATCGCATCGCGATCCAGCTCAAGCCTGGCCATCAGGCCTCTGAGGTCACGCTTCCGTCGGGCGACGTCGCCGCCGCTTGGGCGGGACACGAGGAAGCCCTCGTTCGTCTCGATGCCTGGCGTAAGCTGCCCGGCGGCGCTCCTTGGGCCAAGCTCGAGTCCCTGGTGCAGGAGCTGAAGGGTCATCCGGCCGTCGCCGACGCCCATCTGGTCCGAATCGACTGGCAGGCCGAAGCCGAGCTCATTAAGGCTAACTCACCCAAATGAGCACGACGCTGCAGCGCGAGGGTGGTCTGACCGTGGCGCTCAGCTTGGCGGTCAACGTGCTCATGGCCGGCGCGAAACTCAGCGTGGGCATGATCGCCTCCTCTCAGGCCCTCGTGGCCGACGGCATCCATTCGTTGGTCGACATCGCCAGCGACATCGCCGCGATCATCGGGCTGAAGTTCGCCCATCTCCCGAAGGACGACGATCATCCTTACGGTCATCATCGTTTCTCGACGCTGGCGACGATGCTCATCTCGTCGTTGGTGCTGATCTTCTGCCTCGGTCTCGCCTGGCAGTCGCTCTCCGCCCTCGTCAGCGGTGCCGAGGTCGCCCAGCCGGGCCTCGCCGCCGCCTGGGTCGCCGGCGCCGCGTTGCTCATCAAGGAGGGCTTCTACCAGTATGCCCGTCGTCAGGCCGAGCGCCTGGGCTCCCGCTTGCTGATGGCCAACGCCACGGACCATCGCGCCGACGCCGTCGCTTCGCTCTTGGCGCTGGTCGCCGTCGTCGTGGCCAACGTGCACCCGGAGTGGAAGGCCCTTGATAAGGTCGTGGGCTTGGTGCTCGCCGGCTGGTTGGGGTCCGAGGGCATCAAGCTCTTCAAGGGTGCCTGCGAAGATCTGCTTGATACCGCCCCGGCGGAGCACGTCCTGCACGATCTCAGCGAGCACATCCTCGCCGCTCCCGGCGCCAAGGGCTTCCACGCTTTCCGCGCCCGACGGCTGGGCGACCGCTTCGAGGTCGATTTCCACCTGCAGGTCGCCGAGCACGCCACCGTCGCCGAAGGCCATGCCATTGCCGGCCGGATCAAGGCCGACATCTTGCGTTCGCATCCGGAAGTCGTCTCGGTCCTCGTGCACGTCGAACCGGACGCGCCGGAGCACCGGAAGCAGGACGGCCACCACGGTTTCAACGCCTGAACCTGGGTTGCCTTCCGCGGGAGGAAGGGTTGGATAGGCGCATGAGTCCGCCCCGTCTCCTCGCCTGGTTGTTTGCCGCGACGGTCGCCCTTGGCGCCGCGCCGGCGCCCAACGTCGTCTTCATCTTCGCCGATGACCAGCGGGCCGACACCATCGCCGCCCTGGGCAATCCGGTCATCAAGACGCCGAACCTCGATCGCTTGGCTTTCACCCGCGCCTACATGCAGGGTGGCAATCAGGGCGCCACGTGCGTGCCTTCGCGCGCCATGCTGCTCTCGGGGCGTTCGCTCGCGCAGATCGACGAGAAGCTGCTGAAGCACGAGACCTGGCCCCACGCCTTCGGGCAGGCCGGTTATGCGACCTTCGCGGCCGGGAAGTGGCATAATGGTCCGCCTGCGTTGCCCAAGTCTTTCCAACAGGCCCGTGCGCTCTTCGTGGGTGGCATGGCCAATCCGCTCAAGGCCCCGACCAGCGACATGCTCCCGACGGGTAAGCTCACCCAGGCCAAGGTCTCGCCGAAGCACCTCTGCGAGGAAGCCACCGATGAGACGCTGGCGTTCCTGAAGGCGCAGGATGGCAAGCACCCGTTCTTCTCCTACCTGGCTTTCGATGGCCCGCATGACCCGCACATCGTGCCCGACGGTTTTCCGGTGACGTATGACCCGACGTCGATCCCGCTGCCCCCGAACTTCCTGCCGCAGCATCCGTTCGACAACGGCGAGATGGTCATCCGGGATGAGCAGCTGCTGAAGTGGCCGCGTTCGGAAGCCGCCGTGAAGGAGATGCTGGCCGAGTATTACCGCTACATCACCTTCCTCGACGTCCAGGTCGGCCGGGTGCTCGACGCCGTCGACGCCTCGCCCTTCGCCGCCAACACCTTCGTCGTCTTCGCCGCCGACTCCGGCGTGGCCCGCGGTTCGCACGGCCTCATCGGCAAGCAGAACCTCTACGAGCACTCCCTGCGCGTGCCGTTGATCGTCGCCGGCCCCGGGATCGCCGCCGATAAGCGTGCCGACGCGATGTGCTACCTCTTCGACGTCATGCCGACGCTGGGCAAACTCTGCGGCGTCGCCGCACCGAAGGATTCTCAGGGCCGGGAGTTCGCGTCCGTCCTCAAGGATCCGACGCAGTCCGGCCGGCCTTTCCTGATGTTCGGTTATAAGTCCGTCCAGAAGGCGCTGACCGACGGACGCTGGAAACTCATCCGCTACCCGCACGTCGACCGTACGCAGCTCTTCGACCTGCAGTCCGACCCGTTCGAGACCAAGGACCTGTCCTCC
>RGES01000147.1 GCA_009917805.1 Verrucomicrobiota bacterium | reverse complement strand
ATGAGGCAGACGATCCCGATGACGAGGAAGACGAAGAAGAATGCGGCGAAGAAGGCCGCCAGAGCGGCGCCGACGGCGGCTTCCTGGTTGCCGGAAGCCTGGGCGAGGATGGGGGTGAGGATATGCATAGCGGAAATACCCATACGGGCTGAAGGAGCCTTCGACCAGCCTGTTTTTGATCAGCCTCGGAGGCTTACTTCTCCCACTCCAGCGCGCCGCGCTTGAACTCGTAGGCGAGGCCGAGGACGAGGACGCCGAGGAAGACCGCGGTGGCGGCCGTGATGGCGATGCCGGCGGCGAGGAACTCGCGGTAGACCAAGGCCCAGGGCACGAGGAACACGACTTCGATGTCGAAGAGGATGAAGAGCATCGCCGTCACGTAGAACTTCACGGCGAAGCGGGGGTGGGGTTTTCCTTCCATCGGCAGGCCGCATTCGTAGGCCTTGTCCTTGATGTAGTTGCCCTTGGCGCGCTGACCGAAGACGTGGCTGGCGATCAGGATGATCGCGGGGATCGAGAGGCCCAGGGCGACCTGCACGAGGGCGGGCAGGTAGGTGCTGAGGGACTGGGATTCGGCGGCGGCCATCGGAGACAGACACAAAAAAGCCCTCGCCTCGGGAGGCAAGGGCTTTTGCGAAAGGGCCCTTATTTGATCTTAACTTCGGGCGAAGTGATGATCGCCGGGGCGGGGCCGGGAATCTGGATGGTCGGCGCCGCGGGTTCGGCGGAGGGCTGCTGCAGGCTCTTCTTGAAGTCGGCCTGGGAGCCGGGGACCTGTTCGGCGAGCCAGGGGGCCGCGATGAAGACGGCCTTCTTGGAGGTGGCGTTGGCCTTGTGCTTGGGGTCGGAGTGTTCGACGCGCACGAAGGTCTTGCCTTGGTCGTTGGGCGTCGTCCCCGCGAGCTTCGCGAACGTCAGCGTGACCGCGGCGCCGTCGAAGAGCGTGAGCTTCACCAGCGCGGAGCGGGCGGCCTTGGCGGCATCCTTGTCATCGAGGGCGACGGCATCGGCGGCGCGGACGGTCGCCAGCGTGGCGACGATGTCCTCGACGGCCTGGCCTTCCAGGCCCGTGAAGAGGGCGCCGAGTTCCTTGCGGGAGAACGAGGCCTTGCCGTCCTTCCACTCGAAGTCGATCGTCTTGATCTCGGCGGGCTTGGCGGAGAACAGCGTCAGGTCGACCCAGGAGAGCGGATCGCCTTCGAGGTAGGCCGAGAAGTCGGTGCGGATCGCGAATTCCTGGCCGGCGAGACGCGCGCTGGCGCCGAGGCCGTCTTCCGTCTGCTTGCCGAACTGGATCGTCGTCGGTTTGCCGTCCGGACCGACCACCGTGAGCGAGGAATCGGCGAGGCCGAGTTTCTCGAGGCGTTTCGGATTGGCGGTGAGCTGGCCGAAGTTGTTCGCCTTCTGCAGCCCGCGGACGAGCGGCAGCAGGCGGTTCTCGATGTCGGCGGGCAGGCCGAGCTTCTCCTTCACCGTCCAGCCGTCGGCGGACTTCTCGACCGTGACGCTCTTGTTGTTGGCCTTGATCGTGAGGGCCTTCGCGCCGTCGAGCACGGCGGCTTCGATGAGCGGCTTCTTCTCGGCTTCGGCCTTGGGCGCTTCGCGGGTGAGGCGGACGGCGGCGAAGGCGATCAGCCCGAGGACGAGCGTGGCGATGAGCAGGTTCTTGTTGCGCATGGCGGATTACGAAGTCTTGCGGCGGCGGGCCAGGGTGTAGAAGAGGCCGAACAGGAGGGCGAGCGCCGGGCCGGCGAGCAGGTTGAGCACCTGCAGGCGGCGGCCGAGCGAGTTGACGTCCTCGCTGAGTCCGCGCCGGATGACGCGGCGTTCTTCCGCGAGCTTGTCGGCCTCGACCTGGAACTTCTCGATCTCGCGCTGCATCTCGGGCGTGATGACGATGCCCTTGGCGGTGACGCCGCCGCCCTGCTTGGAAAGCTCGGTGACCTTCGCGTTGGCCTCCTCGAGGCGGCGCTCGATCTCGTCGAGCTTCGCCTGGTAGCGGAGCTGGGCGACGCGTTCGAGTTCCTGGACCTTCTTGAAGGGGCGGAGCGAGGTGCCCTTGGAGCGGAGGCTGACGAGTTCGTCGCTGCCGCTCAGGGTCTCGAGCGCGCTGACCACGAAGCCGAGGTTGTCGTTGATCGGTTCCATCGCGGCCTGGCCGCCGATCTGGCGCTGGCGGACCGTGAACGGATCCATCATGAAGTCGGAGTCGGCGACCACGAAGAGGCGGCCCGGCTTCTTGCTGGTCGCGAGGTGCGGACCCGGGTGGGGCTTGGCGACGGGCTTCGGCGGCTGGCCGGGCGGCGTGGGCTCAGGCTTGCCCGGGGCGGGCGCGCCCTTCGGGAAGGCCGAGACGAACTCACCCGAGACGGTGGCGACGAGCACGCGGGATTTGCCGTCGGTCTTGAAGGACAGGGCGACCTTCTCGAAAGGCCCGGCGTTGGCGGAAGCCACGTCGACCGCGCCCATGCCGGGTCCGCTCATCGTGACGAGCGGCTCGAACTTCAGGCGCTTCTCGGCGCCGGAGATCAGGCTGATCGCGCCGGCTTCCATGAAGGCCAGTTCGCGGAGGTCCGAGGTGAGCGGCGAGTCCTTGGCGAAGGCGGCGGCGCCGGCGGCGAAGGCCGGCTGGTATTGCACGGGGTCGCCGCGGGAGCTGCGGATCGCGACCGAAGAGGCGGCGTCGCCGGCGACGGCGTCGAGGTCGACGTTGACGCCCCAGGCGCGGAGCAGGGCGGGATCGCTCGCGGCCGTGAGGGCCATCGGCGCCATCATGAAGGGCATGTTGCCCTGCGAGAACTTCTGGATGCGCGAGAGCGGGTCCACGGCGGCGAAGACCGGACCGCCGTTGAGCAGGAACTGGTCGATCGCGTAGGCGAGCTGCTCGTCGATGTGGTGCGCGTGGACGAGGGCCACGACGGCGACGTCCTTCGGCAGTTCGCTCGCGGTGGTGTTGAGCGTGATCACCTCGTACGTCTGGCCGAGCTCGGCCAGGAGGAAGTCGGCCGGGCCGGGCTGCTGTTCGCCGCCCTGCGGCACCTGGTTGGTGATCGGGAGCGAGCTGATGAAGGCGAGCTTCGGACGGTCGAGGCGGGAGGCCGAGGCGATGAGCTTGGAGAGGTCGAACTCCAGGAAGCGTTCGCGCGACGGATCGAGCATCGGCAAGGCCTTCACCGTGTCGGCCTGCTGGGCCGTCAGGCCGAGGTAGGCGCTGCCTTGGGCCGCGCGCATCGGGGCGATGCCGTGGCGCTGGGCGCGCTGCTCCTCCTTCGTGTCGGGGCGCGGGTCGGTGACGACCAGCTTCACCTTGCCGCCGGAGGCCGCGACGTATTCGCGGAGGAGCGTCTCGACGCGGCGCGAGTAGCTCTCGAGGTACGGACGCAGCTTCACGTCGGAGCGGCTGACGAAGTATTCGAGCGTCACCGGGTCGTCGAGCTTGGTGACGATGCGCTTGGAGCCGGGCGAGAGCGTGAAGGTGCGGTCGGCGGTGAGGTCGACGCGCGCGGGGGCGGCGCCGGAGATCAGGTTGACGAAGAACGCGGCCGCGAGGACGGCGAAGGCGGCGAGCAGGGCTTGGGAGCGGTTCATGGCGGGGGTTTCCGGTTAGCGGCGTTCGACGATGATGGTGCTCAGCCCGAGGCCGGCGAAGGCGACGGAGAGGAAGTAGGCGATCGGGCGCACGTCGACGAGGCCGAGCGTGAACGGTTCGAGGTTGCGCCACAGTCCGAGGCGGCGGACTTCGTCGACGCCGGCGGAGCCGAGCAGGCCGGCGAGCAGTTCGTCGAAGACGCCGTAGCCGACGAGCACGAGGACGAAGCAGGCGAGGAAGCCGGTCACGAAGGCGATGACCTGGCTGCGGGTGAGCGCGGAGGCGATGGCGGCGATGCCGAGGCAGGCGCCGGCGCAGAGCAGCGAGCCCGCGTAGCCGGCGACGATCACGCCCCAGTCGGGGTCCCCGAGCCAGCCGACCGTGAGGGCGACGGGCACCGTCATCAGGAGCGCGCAGGCGAGGAACAGCCAGGCGGCGAGGAACTTGCCGAGGGCGGCCTGCCAGACCGTG
>RGES01000146.1 GCA_009917805.1 Verrucomicrobiota bacterium | reverse complement strand
CTCGCCGCCGCCAAGGCCGCCGTCGCTTCCGCCGACAAGGATCGCGCCCGCGCCGAGCTCGAAGTGCAGGCCCGCCTCGCCACCGCCGAAGTCTCCGTCGAATACGCCAAGGTCTCGTCCGTCGCCCAGATCGCCCGCCTCCAGCAGAAGGCCGCCGACATCGCGAGCGGCGCGAAAGTTTCCTACCCGAAGGATCCGCTCGTCGACGGCGTGTTGCACATCTCCGACCGTCGCATCCCGTTCAACGGCCGCGTCGACGACAAGCTCGCCCAGTTCGTCTGCGGACGCATCGCCTTCTACAACGCCCTCGATAGCGAAGCCCCGATCTTCATCGTCATCGACCGCTCGCCCGGCGGCTCCGTGATGTCGGGCTACATGATGCTCCAGGCCATGGAGACCTCCAAGGCGCCGGTCTACGTCGTCGTCAAGGGCTACGCCGCCTCGATGGCCGCGATCATCACCACCCTCGCCAAGCGCTCGTTCGTCTACCCGAACACCATCGTGCTGCACCACCAGGCCTCCGTGGGCCTGAGCGGCAACGTCACCCAGCTCAAGGAGCAGCTCAAGTGGTCCAAGGTCTGGTGCGAACGCATCTTCGTGAAGGTCGCCGCGCGCATCGGCACCACCGTCGACGACTTCGTCGACCAGATGTACAAGGGCACCTCGACCGGCGACTGGAAGATCCTCGGCGACGAAGCCGGCCGTCGCAAGTGGGTGACCGACGTCGTCGACCGCATGGCCGAAGACTCCCTCCTGACCGCCACCGCGGTGCCGCCCATCCAGGCCGAACCCAATCCCGACGGCTTCAACGCCGGCAAGACCCAGGACGGCCGCCTCCGCCAGGAGCTCCCGCCCCTCGGCCCGTGCGACCTCTGGTGGATGTACGATCCTACCGTCGAATTCGTCCTTCGCTGATTTCAAAACACAAAACCCCCATGCATCTCCGCACCACCCTCCGCGTCCTCGCGCTCGCCGTCCTCACGGTCGCGCCCGTGTTCGCCCAGCAGACCAAGGCCAAGCGCGCCGCCGCGCCGGCCACCGACGCGCCCGCCGCTACGCCTGCCGCGCCGGCCACCGTCGCCCCGCAGGGCGCTCCGGCCCAGCGCGACGAGCTCACCCCTGAGCAGAAGGCCGCGATGAAGGAAGCCGACCGCATGCGCATCGAGAAGGCGCGCATCGACGCCGAGCTCGCCCTCGCCGAAGCCAAGCGCGCCGAAGAGCTCGCGCCGCTCAACGCCGAGGTCGCCCGCCTGACCGCCGAGCGTTCGCTCCGCCTCGCCAAGGCCTCCGCCGAAGCCGCCGCCCTCGAGGACGAGCGCGCCAAGCTCGAGCGCCAGGCCGGCCTCGAAGCCGCCCGTTCCAGCGCCCGCCTCGCCGAACGCTCCAACAAGATCCGCGAGCTCGAAGCCGAGGCCAAGCAGCTGCAGCTCGAGGCCGCCAACACCGTCGCCCGCCTCTCCAACGAGATCCAGCGCTTCCAGAAGGAAGACGAAGCCCGCAAGGTCGCCAGCAAGGCCAAGCCGAAGTATCTCAAGGACCCGCTCGTCGACGGCGTGCTGTACATCAGCGACCGCCGCATCGCCTTCAACGGCGCCGTGACCGAGCAGCTCGCCGACTACGTCTGCACGCGCATCGCCTTCTATAACAACCAGTCGTCGGAATTCCCGATCTTCATCGTCGTCGACAACTCCCCGGGCGGCTCCGTCGCCGCCGGCTACCAGATCCAGAAGGCCATGGCCGCCTCCAAGGCGCCCGTGCACGTCGTCGTGAAGGGCTTCGCCGCCTCGATGACCGCGGTCATCTGCACGCTCGCCGAGCGCTCCTACTGCTACCCGAACACGATCCTCCTGCATCACCAGGCTTCGAACGTCGTCCGCGGCAACATGACCGTCCTCAAGGAGCAGATCGACTTCACCAACCAGTGGTTCGAGCGCCTCGCCACCCCGGTCGCGAAGAAGATGGGCCTCTCGCTCCAGGATTTCGTGAAGCAGATGTACTCCAACGACTCCACCGGCGACTGGCAGGCCTTCGGCGACAAGGCCAAGGAACTCAAGTGGGTGGACAATGTCGTCGAACGCATCGAGGAGACCGCCGTGCTGGGTGGCTGTACGATCCGCAGGGACTGTATCGCGCACGCTGAGAGGGTAGGTGATAGCGGTTGGGAAACACAGGGCCGCCTCCGGGCGGCCTTTTTGTTGAGAGGCAATAACTCAAAGGGAAACCGGAGACCGGATCGGATGCTGCGGCGGATTATTTGCCGCAGGGCGAATGATGGTAGGGGCACGATTCATCGTGCACTTGGTGTCAGGAGGGCGCGGCGTAGCCACGCCCCTACCTTCGGCCACCCTGCGGCGGCCGCTCGATGCAGCTATGTCGTGACGCGGTCCCGACCCTACCCATATCAGGTGGAAGCGGTTAGCGGTCGGGAGCTGATCTCGGATCTCAGGTCTCGGCTGCAGGTACGGGTGCGGGTGCAGGTGCGGGTTCAGGCCCGGGACCTGACCCCGTACCTGAATGCCTGAACCGGGTACCCGATGGCTGAGACCAGGGACCTGAAGCTATGCAACCCCTAGCCAATCATCCGGTCGCCGGTTTCCCTTTGAGCGTTGCCTCGTCGTAATCATACCACGGCCCGGTTTATCGGCCCTTTTGATTTGCGGGGCCAGCGGGATTAAACTTCCTCGGCCTACCCCCTTATGCGCACCTCGTCGCTCCTCGCCCTCCTGGCTTCGCTTGTCTTCGTGACGGCGGCCGAAGACGGCGCCCAAGTCTATAACACCCTTTGCGTGGCCTGCCACGGACCCGACGGCAAGGGCCTCAACGGCCTGCCTCCCTTGGTCGGCAGCGACTGGCCCAAAGGTCCCGCCGCGCGCTCGATCAAGATCGTGCTCAATGGCCTGACCGGCCCGGTCGAAGTCGCCGGCAAGACCTACGCCATCGACATGCCGCCCCAGGGCGCCGTGCTCAGCGACGAGAAGATCGCCGCCGTGCTCACCTACGTGCGCAAGACCTTCGCCAACGGCGCCGGGGCCGTGACCGCCGACGAGGTGAAGGCCGTCCGCGCCGCCACCGCCAAGCGCACCACGCCTTGGACCGCCGAGGAGCTGCTCAAGGCTCATCCTTTCCCGCCGGCCAAGACCGCGCTCAAGAACCTCGTCGGCACCATGTACAAGGGCGAGTGGAAGGTCATGCCTGACTTCTCGTCGCTCAAGCCCGCGCTCATCGAGGACTTCAACGTCGGCGTCATCGATCCGGCCCAGTCGGGCCAGAAGGATGCCTTCGCCATGGTCTGGACCGCGCAGTTCGAGGCGCCGGAGGAAGGCAAGTACACCTTCCTCTTCGATTGCGACGACTTCGGCGCCCTCTACGTCGGCGGCGAACGCATCGCCGAGGTCAAGGGCATCGGCCCCGTCGGCGGCCGCGCCAAGGAAGTCCCCGTGATCCTGAAGAAGGGTCCGATCCCGCTGCGCGTGGAATACGTCGAGTTCGCCGGCCAGGAGGTCGTGGTGCTCGCCTACAAGGGCCCGAAGGACAAGGAGTACAAGTGGCTCTCCAAGACCAAGGGAGGCAAGGCCACCAAGGCCGCCAAGGAGAAGGTCTTCATCCCGATCCAGCCCAAGGACGGCGTCGCCGCGATCTACCGTAACTTCATCGACAACACCTCGCCCCGCGCGATCGGCATCGGCTTCCCCAACGGCCTGAACATCGCCTACAGCGCCGACAACCTCGCCGCCGAGCTCTTCTGGAACGGCAAGTTCATGGACGGCGGCCACCACTGGACCGACCGTGGCGCCGGCAACGAGCCGCCCGCGGGCACCAACATCGTCAAGCTCTCCGACGGACAGGGCGTCCTGCTCGAAGGCTCCGCCGGCAACGTCGTCCGCTTCGCCCGCGAGAAGGAAGACAAGGAATGGAAGTTCTCCGCGGTCAACGTCGCCGCCGAGTTCAAGGGCTACGACCTCGACAAGGCCGGCAACCCGACCTTCCGCTCGGCCGGCGAAGGCTTCGCGCTCAGCGACGCCTGGGTCCCCGAAGAAGTCTCCGGCAAGGCCTCGCTCACGCGC
>RGES01000145.1 GCA_009917805.1 Verrucomicrobiota bacterium | reverse complement strand
CTGAAGACCTGAACCCGGGACCTGATGGCCGAGACCCGGGACCTGAGAACGCATCCCCTATGACATTCTTTCCTCCCTACTACGTAGGGAGAGGGATTGACGCTTGGTCCGAGGCTTGATGCTTTGCCGCCGAGGGACATGAGGCGTTGGCCATGAGCCACAAAAAGCCATCCGACGATCTGCCCGACTTCAACGCGCTCTTCAAAAACGAGCTCGGCCCTTGCAAGGCGCCTCGCAAGAAGCCCAAGCCGGACGAGTTCCCGCCCCACCTCCGCCCCGGCAATCCGGACCGCTGGGACGACAATGCGAAACACTACGCAACGCTTTGGAAGGTGGAACTGGTCAAAGAACTCGAGGCCGGGCACAAGACTCCGCCTAAGCAGCTGGCGGAGACCTGCCAGGAATACGCCCGGCTCTGCTTCCTCTACGGCAACCCCGGCGAGGTCGTGGCCCTGGCGAAGATGACCCTCCGGCAGCTCGGCCACCAACCCGATCACCTGAAGCGAGAAGGCTTCGCCGAACTGCTGAAGACCTACAACCGGGTGTATCAGCTGGCGCATGGCTGCCGATTCTACGCCGAGGCCATCGCTTTCGTCCGCTACGCCATCGAGCTCGCCGAACTCATCGGGAATTCGACCTACCGCCTATACCAGCAGAAACCTTCCTTCCAGATCATCTGGGAATCCTGGTATCTGGACCTAGCCGATAGCTGCCTTTCGGCGGGACAGATCGACGAAGCCCTGCAGGCCCTGGACGCCGGGGCGGCGAAATGCGACCGGAGCGATCGCCAATCCCTGCGCATCCAATTGGACTTGTTCGCCGTCCAGATCGCCTTCCATCACGGGAAGCGTGAGGATGCGCTCCGCCGCTGCCTGCAGATCATCGACCATTACGATCCCAAGGCGCCCAATCAGCTGCCCATCATCCTCAAAGCCAAAGGGCTGTATGAGGAGTTTTGCGTGGAGGGGTGATACCCTTAATCAGGGGGCACGTGGGCAAGGGGAGAGGCAGGGCTCAATGGGAGCAGCAGAGGGAGACCGGAATGTTAGCTGGGGACCTTGAAGGTAGGGCCGACCATCCTTGGTCGGCCGCGGTCGAGCAGGGATGCTCGACCCTACCCGAGACAACGAACGCCTGCCAAGGGTTCTTTGAGGTCGCAATTTGCGACCTCATTGGGTGCTCGGCGGACGCGTCGCCGTCACGTTTCCACCCTCAGCTGACGTCGTCTGATTTAGTTTTCCATTCCGGGGGGATACCAAAGTCGCCGTCAGAATCAAAGAGCACGTCTGCGAACTGAGCCCGCTCCAATTGAGCCCAGGTAAGGCCGCCTCGGTAATAGCTGGCCACCTGCTTAAGCTGGCTGGAACCACGCAAGCGCCGGCGGCCGGGACCAGAAAGACGCTGGGGATTAATGACACCTACCGGGTGGACGAACTTCCGGGTCAACATCCCGATTGGCGTGACCAAATCGGAATCACCCGAAATCACCAGGGCGACATCGTATGCACCAACCATGGCATCGACTAACAGGTGTGAGGCCAGATTGACGTCCGATCCCTTTTCCTCCGCCCGGATGATTTCCACCATATCAGGGGGCGGATTAGCGGAGCGCGCCCAGGTTCTTCGCACCTTGAAATGGCCTTCGATGATTTCCAGCGATGGAAGCGTCCGCAGAGCCCGCCAGTAGAGGGATTGTCTCAAAGCCTGGTCTGACGACCCTGCCTTGGACGACACCGGGGCGCTGAAATATTTGCAGGCTACGCAGTCGAACGCAGGAAATAAATTTGACATAGACGCAGGTCGAAGGCTTTCGCCTGTCCAAACGAAAGGGGGCGGCCTCTTCCGAAGCCGCCCCACGACCAGCCGACGAATCGGCATGGAGGGATGTAAGGAAAGATTGAGACATCAGGCGGAGGCTTTCAAGAGTGATTCGAAGAGGCCAAACCGAGGCCTCAATTCACCAAAGGCCTCAGGTGAGACCTGGGGTTATTTCCAACCCCGCGCGGCCAAGCAGCGAGCGGATGGCGGTAAGCGGTTGGCGGTTGGGAACGCACTCATTCCGGTTTCTGGTCTCCCCTTTGAGCACTATAACTCATCTTCGGGTCTCAGGTCTCGGCAGTCGGGAGCCAGGTTCGGGTCTTCAGGTTCGGGTACGGGTGCGGGTCCTGAACCTGACCCTGGTGCTGAGCACCTGAACCTGGTACCTGACGGCTGAGACCTGGGACCTGAGAATGGGCAACAACAACTAGGGCAGCACGCGGTGCTGCCCCTACCTCGAGACAGATCACTCTTACCGGTCTCCGGTTTCCCTTTTCGCGCTATAGCGACATCTTCAGGTTTCAGGTCTCGGCAGTCGGGTATCAGGTACGGGTCTTCAGGTTCGGGTACGGGTACGGGCCTGAACCTGGACCTGGTGCTGAAGACCTGAACCCGGGACCTGATGGCCGAGACCCGGGACCTGAGAATGTATTTGAGGCAGCTATGTCGTGACGCGGTCCCGACCCTACCTAGGCGGCCTTTGCTTCGCAGCAGTTCACCATGCCAGCAGTTCCCCCACCGACTTGACAACCCATCAAGTCGGGGCAACCCGACGCCCCACGATGGAACCGCCTACCTCTCCTACCCCGACCAAACTCCAGATTCAGGCCTTCGATTGCAAACTGACCGCCCGGAAGATCAAGCTGGGGCTGGAGAAGCTGGTCGAGAGCTCCCCGGCCTTCAATGAGTCCTGGCTCCTGGGTGAGTTCGATATCGGCTCCCGCATCGGCGGGCTGAACCAATACGGCGATATCATCGTGCGACACAGCACCCTGCAGCGCGGCAAGCATGAGCTGACGATCGAGTACCGCATAGGCGACGAAGCCTTGGCCAAGATGATCGAAGCCTCGTTCGGCAAGAACCTGAGCCTGAAGCTCCCGCGGATGGCCCCGGGCGACAAGCGCCCCCGCGGGATGGCCTTCTTCCTGGAGATGATCCGCAGCTCGTCCTTAGTCCGGAACAAGGTGATCATCACCGATGCGGTCATCGAGGAAGCGCATGACCTGAATTTTGACGATTACCGCGAAGCCCGGAGCAAACTGGAGTTCCTCGGCATGGTCCCGCGGCTCGGCGCCCTGCACAGCAATCTGGATAAGCGCATCCAGATCGCGTACAAGGAGTGCAATCAGCTCTACGCCTGCCCAAAGGTCTGCCTGTACCAAGGCAAGAAGCTCGCCCTGCCCCATCGGGTCAACGTGATCTCCGCCAAGCATGATTATAGGGAGACCGGCAGAACGAGAGTATTGAGTATGGAGTATCGAGTATAGGGAGAGCCAGCGCTCAGGGGGACCAGAGTGTTGGCGCGGGACATATTGGTAGGGGCGTGCGGCCCGCGCGCCCGAGCATTCAGCGGACGACCAGGCCGGTCGTCCCTACCTCAAGACAGCATCGCGGCTGTTCACCATGCCAGCAATTCCCCCGCCGCGCTTCCATACTCCATACTCGATACTCCATACTCTAATCTTACTCTGTCATTATACCGCTTCAAGTTTGCCAGGTTTTCGGATTCTGGCAGGATGATGGCATGAGCAAAACCAAAACCCTGAAAGGCAAGGAAATGTACGGCCTGGCCTACGAGCTGGCCAAGAAGGCCCACGCCGGCCAGAAGCGCAAAGACAAGAAGACGCCTTACTTCGAACACGTGAAGGAAGTCGCCTCGCGCGTCAAAGGATGGGACCTCAAGACGGTCGCCATCCTGCACGACACGATCGAAGATACCGCGATCACCGCCGAATTCCTGCGGAACAAGGGATTCCCTAAGCCTATCGTCGCCGCGGTCGTCGCGCTGACCAAGCCGAAGGATTGCCAAGACTACCTGGGCGAGGTCCGCCGCCGGATCCTGCCCAACAAGCTGGCCCGGGTCGTCAAAATCTCGGACAACTACGCCAACATGCGGGATCGCGTGACCGAATGGCCCAAGAGCCCCAAGGCCCGGCGAAAGCTGCACGAGTACGCCAGCTCGATCGTGGAACTGACGCGTAAGTGAGCGAGGTAGGGGCGTACGGCCCGCGCGCCCGAGACGGTTACCGGCC
>RGES01000144.1 GCA_009917805.1 Verrucomicrobiota bacterium | reverse complement strand
TGGTCGGAATTCTTGAGGTCGGTGCGCTGGATGAGCAGCACGTAGGCGCGCTTCTTGACGGGATCGATCCACGCCTGGGTGCCGAAGGCGCCGCCATGGCCGAACGTGCCGACGCTCAGGCTCTCGGTGACTTCCTGGGGCTCATGCACGACGTGGAAACCGAGTCCCATGTGCATGCCGGGCGCGAAGCTGACCTTGGGGAGGTCGCCGAGCTGGTTGCTGGTCATCTGCTTCAAGGTCGCGGCCTTGAGGTAGCGCTTACCGTTGAGTTCGCCGTCGTTGAGCAGCATCTGGTAGAGCTTGCCGAGGTCCTTGGCGCAGGAGTACAGGCCTCCGGCGGGGAAGGGCGTGCGCTTGGGGTCGTGGAGCGGCTCGCTGAAACGGCTGTTCTTGGCTTCGACGAGCGCACCGGTCTCCTTGTTCTTGCTGTAAGGCTTGGCGAGCACGTCCAGATGGTCGAGGGTCGGCCAGAACGTCGTGTTCGGCATGTCCAGCGGATCGAAGAGCCGCTCCTGCATGAAGTCGGCATACGGCTTTTCTCCGGCGACTTCGATGATGCGACCGAGCAGGTTGATGGCGTTATTGTTATAGGTCCACTTGGCGCCTGGCTGGTCCGTCAGGGGCTTCTTGGCGTAGGCGGCGGCCATCTCCGCCAAGGGCAGGGTGTCGATCGGCGCGCCGGGCGGGGTGACGGCGCCGGTGTCGACGCCGCTGGTGTGGGTGAGGAGGTCCTTGACGGTGACGAGGCGCTGCGCGGCGACGAGTCCTTGCGCGGTCTTCACCTGGATGCCCTTGAACTCTGGGACGTACTTCTCGAGCGGGTCGTCGAGCTTCACCTTGCCTTCTTCGACGAGCATCATGACGCCCATCGCGGTCATGGGCTTGGTCATCGAGGCGATCCAGAACATCGAGTCCTTGCCCATCGAACGCTTCTTCGCGATGTCCGCCAGGCCGAAGGCTTCGATGGCGATGATGCCGTCCTGGCCGACCACGGCGGTCACGGCTCCGCTGATCTCATCACTGTCGATGAAGTGCTGCAACGCGAAGGCCGTCACGGCGTTCTCGTTGTCCGGCATCGGCTTGTCAGGCTTGCAGCCGGTCAGAAACAGAAGACCAAGGGCGAGGCTGAGGAGGCGCATAGGTGTTTGATACCGCGGATTCAGCCGTCCCCAAGCCGAAAACCAGACATGTGTCAGGGGTGTTTCGGGTGCGTGGCTTTAGGCGGCGCGACACCCTCGATTTTGTGACGAATGTTTCCGTTCGGGATTCCGCGACCAACGCGTCGGCATAATCGGCATTAATGCCGCGTATGTTTAACAATGCAGGCATTGCAATTGACCTCTGAGGGGCAGGTTTATTCATCACCCATGCGCCACCTCACCCGCTCCCTGCTCGTCGCCGCCGCCGCCTCGATTTCCCTGTCGGCCGGCCCGATCACCTACACCACGCCCAATCTCGACACGACCGCGGTCGGCGCGACGAAGTCGGTTTCCTTCGGCGGAGCTACCTATCTTAACAAGGGCCTTGTCGGCGTGGGCGTTTTCTCGGCGAGCACGATCGATGGACTCGGCGACACCCTCGGTTCCTTCTCCTCCTTCAAGGTCGACGTCTCCACGTGGCGTAAGAACGCCGACGGCTCCTACGCCGGCACCCTCTACACGCTGCCGGACCGTGGTTACAACGTGACCGGCCTGATCGACTACGCCGCACGCATTCAGAAGTTCGACCTGGCCTTCACGCCTGATTACACGACGAACACCGTCGGCCAGACGCAGGTGACCCTGACCTTCAAGGGCACCACGAAGATCACCGACTTCAACGGCAACGCGACCACCGCGGTCAATCCGACCGCCACGACCCTCGGTAGCCTCACCAATGTGCCGGTCGCCAACGGCAAGCTGACGCTCGACGGCGAGGGCTTGGCCATCCGTTCCGACGGCAGCTTCTATCTTTCCGACGAATACGGCGCACCTTCATGGTGTTGACTCGCGACGGCAACGGCAACGGTTCCGGTAACGCCGCCTACGCCGCGGCCGCGAGCTCGGCCGGTTACGCCGACAATCCGATGGTCTTCAAGAGCATCGCGTTGGTCAGCACCGCCAACGCGACCAATCTCGCCGGCACGGTCTACGAGACGGGTTACACCTCTGCCGTCACGGGCACGGGCCCCAGTCTCGCTCCCGTCGCCGGGGTCGTCGCCGCGACGACCACCGACTTCGTCAACCTGCTCAACGTCAACCAGCTCGCGCGATTCGGTCTCAACCTGAACACCGTCGGCGCTTCCGGCGTCGCCACGGCCGCCGCCGCGGGCCGAACGATTACCGCCGCGTCCTCCAATTCTCTCTCCGAGAAGTGGGAAGCCCTCTCGGTGGTCTCTTGCCTGGATGCCAGCAATCCTAACGACTACTTCCTGCTGGTCGGCAACGACAATGACTTCATCACGCCGACCGGCACCATGCTCGGCACGTCATACAACGCCCTGTCCTCGGTCGCGAGCAAGGAAGTCGTCGAAAGCCCCAACCGCATCCTGGTCTACCGTGTGACCCTGCCGGGCTACGTTGATCCCGGTCTGGTGGTCTCGGCCCGCAACCGCGCTCCGAGCATGGCTTCAAAATCCCTCCGCTCCACCCAGATGATGGGCACGAGCTTCGGTTCCATCCTCAAGGGACGACTGACGGGCAGCATGCGCATGGCCGCCCCGCAGCTTTCCGCCTCTCCGGTGGCGCTTGATTTCGACTGGCAGGCGGCCGAACTGACCTCCGATCTCTGCGCGAGCGGCATGCCGTTGACCCATGGCGCCAAGGGCGGCCTCCGCTGGTGGTTCGACGGCAGCATCCGTAATATCTCCGAGGACGCCACGACCGTGGCTCCTGCCATCGACGGTCGCAACTCCGCCGGTGCCGTCGGCCTGGAGTGGGAGGTGGGCTCGGGCTTCGTCTTCGGCATCGGCGTCGGCATGCAGGATGGTAAGTCCGACGGCGCTGACGGCTCCCATGTCGGTTACACCGGTCGCAGCGTGACCTCCTATCTTCTGGGCCGAGGCGATGTCTTCTTCGGCAGCCTCACGGTGACCGCCGGAACCCAGGACTTCGATTCGATCCAGTCGGCCGGCGCCTACGGTTCCACCCCGAGCGGTTCGACGGAAGGCCAGAGCCTTTCGGCCGAGTTCACCCTCGGCGCCACGGTCGCCCAACTCGGCGGTTGGTCGGTCGTCCCGATGGTGGGCCTCGCGCATACCTCCGCCCGCGTCGACGGCTATGCCGAGGCCGGCGTCGGTGGCATCACCTATCCCACCCAGCACCTGAAGACGAACACGGCTTCGGCCTCCGTGGAGCTCGCCAAGGCCTTCGCGATCACCAACGGAAGCTACACGCCGTTCATCCGCGTCGGCTACGACCATGACTTCGGCGGCAAGGACCAGACGACCAACGTCTCGGTGCTCACCAATGGCGGCACCGTCGGCGTCGCGATGACCCTCCCGAACGCGGATCGTGATTACACGGTCGGCACCCTCGGCATGCGCTGGAAACTCGGCGAACTCAATGCCGAGGCCTCCTACGAGTACCGCTCGGGTGACAACGGCTATCAGGAAAACCGCTTCAACCTCAGCCTCTCCTCGTCCTTCTGATTTGGTGTCGGTCTTCATAGCATAGGTACGGCTGGTGACAGCCGGAGGGTCGCCCGGGCAAGGCGGCCCTTTTTATTGCCCGCAATCTCGCCTGGGGGATCGGCCGGCATGGTGAACGGCTGCGAAGCTGTCTTTGGGTAGGGGCAGCACCGCGTGCTGCCTTCGTTGCAGCATCCCATTCTCAGGTCCCGGGTCACGGCCGTCAGGTACCTGGTGCGGGTGTTCAGCACCGGGTGCAGGTTCAGGCCCGTACCGCACCCGAACCTGATAACCCGAACCTGGCTCCCGATCAGCCGAGACCCAAGGGTGTCAGCCATTCGGGAATCAGCCGTTCAGCCTTCAGCCGCCGGAACCAGGTGTCAGCTCTCTCGGGCCCTCGGTCCTCAGGCCATCCGGCCCTCCAGTTATGCCCCCAGCTAACTATCCGGTCTTCCTCTGCTGCCCCCTTTGAGTCCGGCCTTTCTTTTGCTTCCTAGCCCCAGCCCTGGCCCTAGC
>RGES01000143.1 GCA_009917805.1 Verrucomicrobiota bacterium | reverse complement strand
GATCCGCCCGCCGGCGCATGAGCGTGCGCTTCGACGTCGCCGCCCATCCGGGCGCCTTGGCGTACAGGTTGCTCGCCGGGCTGGTCGTCCCGCGCCCCATCGCCCTCGTGACCACCATCGACGCGGCCGGCGTGGTCAACGCCGCGCCGTTCTCCTTCTTCAACGTGATGGGTACCGAGCCGGCGATCGCCGTGTTCGCGCCGGCCGATCGCGATGATGGCACGCTCAAGGACACCGCCGCCAACCTGACGGCCAACGCCGAATGCGTCATCCATGTCTGCGACGAGCCTGTCGCGGCCAAGATGGTCGAGTGCGCCCGGTCGCTGCCGCCCGGCGTGAGCGAGGTGCCGCGCGCCGGTTTCACGCTCGCGCCGTCCGAGCGCGTGCGCGTCCCGCGGCTGGCCGAATGCCCGGTGGCGCTGGAGTGCCGCCTGCTCGATGTCCGCAAGTACGGCGACAACCGCCTGGTCGTCGTCGAGATCCTGCTGGCCCATGTCCGCGAAGGCGTCGCCGATCCGACGACCTGGAAGGTCGACTACGCGCGGTATGCGCCGATCGGTCGTCTCAACAGTCCGGATGGCTACGCCCGCACGACGGACCGTTTCACGCTAAGGTTCCCGTCGGAGGGCTGATCAGATTCCCTTCGACAGGCGCTTCACCACCGTCGCGAAGTCGTCGGGCCGGGGCGCGATGACCTCGAACTCCTTGCCGGCGACCTTGCCGGTGACGCGCGCGATCCGCAGCAGCAGGCCGCGGTGCAGCGGCTTGTCCTCGCCCTTGTTGAGGCGGCCCTTCGGGGTCGTGTCGGTGAGCGTCACGCGGCCGGAGCGGCCGTACTTCAGTTCGCCGGCGATGCGGATGCCGCATTCCGAGGCGTGGATGCGGACCTGGTCGCGGCGCGGGAAAGGCGTGTGCGCCGTCCAGAGGCGCCAGCGGCCGCAGGCGCGGCCCGGCTCGAAGCGGGTCTGGGCGTGCTTGCCGTTGCGGTGCGAGACGAACGCGCGTTCCTGCGAGTCGTCCATGCCGACGGGCAGGTCGCAGATGCCGGCGTCTTCGGGAGCGTCTTCCGTGCGCGCGACGAATTCGAACTCGAAGCGGAAGGCGCCGGAGCCGAGGGCTTCGCGCCAGTCGGCCATCGCGGTGGCGCGGTCGGCGATGATCGCGATGCCGGCGGATTCCGGCTCGGGGCCGAAGACCGCGGCGGGTTCGGCGAGCCCGAGGCGGACCATCTCCGGCTTGCCGGCTTCGAGCTGCGCGCGCAGCTGGCCGAGCAGGGTGGGCGCGCCTTTCTGCCAAGGGTGTTCTTCCAGGGCGACGCCGCTGGGTTTGTCGAGCGCGACCCAGCCAGGTCCATGCGCCAGCACGGCCATGCGGTAGGCTTCCTCGCCGAGCAGGCCGGCGGCGAAACCGATGGAGGCAGGGGGCTGGTCGGACATTTCCGGGGACAAAAAAACCCCGGCGCCTAGGCGACGGGGTCGGTGAGGGGGCCAGCCGGCATTACTTCTTGGCGGCAGCGAGCTTCTTCGCGAGGCGAGCCTTGATGCGGTTCGCCTTGTTGCGATGGATCACGCCGGTCTTCGCGGCCTTGTCGGCGGCGGAAGCGACCTGGGAGGCGGAGGCAGCGACGTTGTCACCGGTCAGGCTCTTGACGAGGGACTTGAGACGGGTGCGGACGATCTTGTTGTGCTCAGCGCGACGGAGGGTCTGGCGGATGCTCTTCTTGTTAGCTTTGATGTTGGCCATGTGAGTCAGTAGGGAAGCCGTGGGCGGCCCTCGGAGTCAACGCGGATTTGAGGGGGCCGGGCAGGGAGAGGCCCCTTTTCGAGGGGCCTCAAGAGTCCTGCTGGTGGAAGGGGTGGGATTCGAACCCACGAACAGCGAAGCTGAACGGATTTACAGTCCGCGACCTTTAGCCACTTGGATACCCTTCCGGCCAACAGGAAGGGCAACTTGGCAGTGCCGTCGGCCCATGACAAGCGCTTTCGCTGGACTTAATGGCCCTTTATCGGCGCCCATGGGGCTCTTTTTGCCCCTTCACACCTGCGAGGCATCGCTTAGGCTCCGCCTATGCGGAAAACGCCTCTGGTCGTGCTGATCGACGGCACCTGCGCCTTGTGCAACGGCACGGCCGCCTGGCTGGCCCGGCGCAACGCCGCCGGCGACATGATCTTCGCCCCGAACCAAGGCGAGGTCGCCCGGATCGCCGGCGAACCCCCGGGCGGCGACATGGGCACGATCGTCGTCTGGGATGGGTCCCGTCGGTTGGTTCGTTCCGACGCGGTGCTCCTTCTGTTGCGGGGCCTCGGCGGCGGCTGGCGTCTGCTGGCGGGGTTGGCCGTATTCTGTCCGGTCGCGCTCCGCGACTTCGTCTACGATCAGGTCGCCCGCCGGCGTCATCGTTTCGCCGGGCCGGCCACCTGTACGCGCTTGAGCCCGCATGACCTCGCGGAATAGAACCACCGTCATGAAGTCACTGCCCCGCGTCCTTCTGCTCGCCAGCGCGCTTGTCTGCGCGGGCTGCTCGGTCCCTGACTCCAAGCGCACCGCCGCCGACCAGCAGGAGCGGCTCATGGATGACACGGATGAGCGCAAGGCCCGCCTGAAGGCGCGCGGTACGCTCAGCCCGGCCGAGTACGAGGCCATGGCGATCAAGATGGGCTGGACGACCAAGAGCGGCGCCGGCCTGCCGCCGCCGCCGACGACCGAAGAACTCGAGAAGCGCGTCAAGGCCGCCGAGAAGACGCCCTGATGGCTTACGTATTGCGTCGTCTGCTGGAGATGATCCCGGTCCTGCTCGTCGTGGTGACCGCCACCTTCTTCCTCGCGCACGCGGTCCCCGGCGGTCCTTTCGACAAGGATCGGCCGATGCCGGCCGAAGTGAAGGCGCGCCTCGAGCAGTACTACGGGCTGGATCAGCCGACGCATGTCCAGCTTGGCAACTACGTCGTGCGCCTCGCGCAGGGCGACCTTGGCCCGTCCATCAAATATCCCGGCTGGTCCGTCCGCGAGGTCATCGGCGCGCGCATCGGGGTCTCCGTCTCCCTCGGTCTCGTCGCCCTGCTGATCGCCGTCCTGATCGGCGTGCCCGTCGGCGTGCTCGCCGCGTCGCGGCCCAACAGCTGGCTCGATCGCGTCCCGATGGGCTTCACGCTCGTGGGCATCTGCGTGCCCTCGTTCGTGCTGGGCCCGATCCTCGCGCTCATCTTCTCGCTCGGCCTGGGCTGGTTGCCGCCGTGCGGCTGGGGCTCCTCCATCCATTACGTCCTGCCGGCCTGTACGCTCGGCCTCATCACCGCCGCGCCGCTCGCGCGCCTCACCCGCGGTTCGCTGATGGAAGTGCGCTCGCTGGACTACGTGCGCACCGCGCGCGCCAAGGGCGTGCCGCCGCTGCGCGTCTGGTTCGTGCATGCGCTGCGTAACGCGCTGCTGCCGGTCGTCACCTACCTCGGCCCCGCCGCGGCCGGCCTGGTCTCGGGCTCCTTCGTCATCGAGTCGCTCTTCGACGTCCCCGGCCTGGGCCGACTCTTCGTCACCGCCATCATCAACCGCGACGTCATGCTGATCCTCGGCACGACGATCGTGTACGCGGCGGCGCTGCTCTTCCTCAACCTCGCGGCCGACCTGGCCAACGCCGCGCTGAACCCCAAGGTGGCCCGCGACCGATGAAGGAAGCCCCCGCCCCGTCCTTCGCCTCCGAAAGCGGCTGGCAGCGTTTCCGGAAGGATCGCGCCGCGGTCTGGTCCGGCTGGTTCCTCGTCGCGATCGCCGCCGTCTGCTTCCTGTCCCCGTGGATCTCGCCGTATCCGTACATGGAACAGAACCTCGCGCACAGCGCGATGGCGCCTTCGTCGGCGCATTGGCTCGGCACGGATCTCCTCGGACGCGACGTCCTTTCGCGCCTGCTGCAGGGCGGCATGATCTCGCTTTTCGTCGGGCTCATCGCCACCGCCGTGGCCCTCGCCGTGGGCATCTGCTATGGCGTTTTGGCGGCGGAGGTCGGCGGCCGGGCGGAAGACGCCCTGATGCGCTTCGTCGATATCGTGAGCACCTTGCCGCTGACGCTCATCGTCATCCTGTGCACGGTCGTCTTCGGCCAGAACATGCCGATGATCTTCCTGGCCGTG
>RGES01000142.1 GCA_009917805.1 Verrucomicrobiota bacterium | reverse complement strand
GGGTAGGGATCGAACCTACGACCAAGTGATTAACAGTCACCTGCTCTACCGCTGAGCTACCAGGCAGTGCGAAAGGAGTCCAATCAAGGCAAGGTCGGGGCGTCTCTGTCAAACAAATCCTCCGCCTGCCCGCCGAGGTTTTTATCCCCGAAAAGACTCCGCAATCATAAGAAAAGCGATGATTGGCTGGGCTGCGCGGCGACATTCACCCCAGGTCCCCCTAATCTCTGGACTCCCTAGTGCGGCCTGTCTTCCTTGTGGGCATTCCCATGCGCTGGACCCGACTTCCTGAAACTCCCAACGCCCCCGGCTTCGGCGGCGCCTTCGTGGGCACCTCCGGCGACCTCCTGCTCTGCGGCGGCGGTTCCAACTTCCCCGACAAGCCCGCCTGGGAAGGCGGCGTCAAGGTCTGGCACGACGAAGTCTTCTCCCTCTCCAGCACCCGCTCCAAGAAGTGGGCGAGCCTCGGCAAGCTGCCCCGACCTTGCGGCTACGGCGTCAGCGTCTCGATCCGTCAGGGCCTGCTGATGATCGGCGGCGCGGACTCCCATCGCCACTACGCCGACTGCTATACGCTCTCCGTCGAGGACGGCGAACTCAAGGTCCGCCCCTTCCCCTTCCTGCCTCGCCCGCTCGCCTACGCGACCGGTGCGCTCGTCGGCAGCAAGGTCGTCGTCGCCGGCGGCACCGAGCGCCCGGACGCCACCGCGGCCTCTTCCAGCGCCTTCGCCATCGACCTCGCCAACCTCAACGCCGGCTGGAAGGAACTCCCGCTCTGCGCCGGCTCCGGCCGCATGCTCGCCCAGTCCGCCGGCACGAAGGATACGTTCTTCCTCTTCGGCGGCGTCGCGCTGAGCCCCGGCGCCAAGGGCGTCGAACGCGAATTCCTCTCGGACTGCCACGCCTTCACGCTCGGCAAGGAATGGCGCCGCCTCTCCGCGATGCCGCGCGCGATCGCCGGCGCGCCTTCGCCCTGCCCGGTCTTCGAGAACGAGATCCTCGTGCTGGGCGGCGACGACGGCAAGCTGGCCGGCAAGGTCGAAGCGTCCAAGCACCCGGGCTACGCCAAGTCGGTCCTCGCCTACGACAAGTCCACCGACACCTGGAAGGAAAGCGAAGCAGGCTCGGCCAACGTCCTTTCGACCGGCTGCGCGAAATGGTCCGGCGGCTACGCCCTGACCAACGGCGAGCTCCGCCCCTTCGTCCGTTCGGCCGAAGGCTGGTTGCTCCGCCCGGAATAAGCGTTGGGGCTGGCAGGGCGTCGGGGACGGGCTACAAAAGAGCCACCCCCGGCGTCATGCACCGCTTCCTTCCATTGCTCGGCGTCTTCGCGGCGGCGCTCGCCTGCGCGCAAGGAGAGCCGCTGCCGGACCTGCCCGATCCGCTCGGACGCGCCGGCATGATGGCGGCGGTGCTGCGCGAGGCCGACGGCAGCGAGGTCATCGTGGCCGCGGGCGGCACCAACTTCCCCGACAAGCCGCTCTGGCAGGGCGGCCAGCGGAAATACCACAAGGATATCCTCAAGCTCGCGCGCAAGGACGGCGTCTGGAACTGGCGCAAGCTGGGCGAACTCCCCGAAGGACTCGTCGGCGCCGCCTTCTGTCCGACGCCGAAACGCGACGCGCTCGTCATCGCCGGCGGCGCTTCGGCCGAAGGCCATCGGGCCGACGTCTGGGTCGTGGGTCTCGACGGCAAGGTCGCCCGCTTCGCCGAAAGCATGCCCCGTCCCCGCGCCTATGCCGGCTTCACCGCCACGAACGGCCACCTGATCGTCATCGGCGGCATCGCCCGACCTGACGACACCGCCGCCATCCCCACGCTGACTTCGCTCGACTTGGACGATCCGGACAAGCCTTGGCGCACGACCGACGCCGACCCGAGCTACGGACGCATCAACCCGCTCGTGGGCGCGGGACTGCGCAAACTCGTCTGGGCGGGCGGCTGTTCGCTGTCGGAGAAAGACGGCAAGCCGTTCCGCACCTATCACGAGAACCTCGCCTACCAATCGACCGACGGCGAAGGCAGCCGCTTCCATGGACTGCCCAACAAGCTCGCCGGCGCGGCCGGACCCGGCGTGCTGACGCAGACGCACCTGTTCTTCGTCGGCGGAGATGACGGCTCCCAATACGGCCACCCTTACGAGACGCACACCGGCCTGGCCCGCCGGATCCTGGTCATGGACCTTGAGACGCTGGAAGTGACCGACGTCGGCGAATGGCCCCACCCCGTGGCCGTGGCCCCGCTGCTTCGCCTCGGCGACGACCTTGTCACCGTCAGCGGAGAAATGCGGCCCGGCGTCCGTACGCCCAAGCTCACGCGCTGGCCGATCCCGGCCAAATACCGATGAGCGAAACCCCTTCCGCTTCGCGCACCGCGTGGCTCGTCGTCGCGCTGCTCATCCCGGTCGCGCTGCTCAACTACCTCGACCGGCAGATGCTAGCGACGATGAAGACGTCGATGATCGGCGACCTGCCGGACATCCAGACCAAGGCGCAATGGGGCCTGATCCTCGGCTCGTTCAAATGGGTCTACGCGATCTTCAGCCCCATCGGCGGCTACCTCGCAGACCGGGTCAGCCGACGCCACGTCATCTGCTTCAGCCTCTTCGCATGGTCGGCGGTCACCTGGGCCACGGGGCAGGTCCACACCTACGACCAGCTCCTCTGGACCCGCGCCATCATGGGCGTCAGCGAAGCCTTCTACATCCCCGCCGCGCTGGCGCTGATCGCGGACTACCACCTCGGCCCGACGCGCTCCCGGGCGGTCGGCCTCCATCAGATGGGCATCTACGCCGGCGTCATCATCGGCGGCTTCGCGGGTTACGCGGCGGACCACCCCGATATCGGCTGGCGCGGCGCCTTCGCCTGGTGCGGGCTGCTCGGCATCGCTTACTCCATCCCGCTCTACCTGTTCCTGCGCAATCGTCCGGCCAGCGGCCAGCCGGCGACCCGGCCCACGGCGAACTCGACGGTCGGGGAGCTGCTCGGCAATCCCAGCTTCCTCCTGCTGGTGCTCTTCTTCACCCTGCCCGCGATGGCGGCCTGGATCGTGCGCGACTGGATGCCCGACATCCTTCGCGAACGCTTCAGCCTCGGACAAGGCAAGGCCGGCGTCTCCGCGGTGCTTTACTGGCAGGTCGCGGCGATCGCCGGGGCGGTGCTCGGCGGCTGGCTCGCCGACCGATGGATGCGCACGAACGTCCGCGGACGCATCTTCGTGAGCGTCATCGGCACGTCGTTGCTCCTGCCCGCGCTGTTCGGGGTCGGCAACGCCTCCACTTTGGGCGTGGCCGTCTGCTTCCTCATCGTCTTCGGCCTCGGCTGGGGCTTCTTCGACTGCAACAGCATGCCGATCCTCTGTCAGCTGGTCGGACCGCAGCATCGCGCCACCGGCTACGGGCTGATGAACCTCGTGAGCATCAGCTGCGGCGGCTTCGCCGACTGGATCTTCGGGGCCCTGCGCGACCGACACCTGCCGCTGAACGCCATCTTCGGCGTCTTCGCAGGCATCGCCCTGCTTTCCATCTTCATCGCGCTACGCATCAAGCCCCGCGACACCCACCTTTCCTGACCATGTCCTCCTTCAAGTTCACCGGCCTCTGCACGGCCACCCACACGCCTTTTCATGCCGACGGTTCGCTGAACCTCGCCGTCGTGGAGCGGCAGGCCGCCTTCCTGCGCGGCCACGGCATCACGTCGGTCTTCATCGGCGGCACCACCGGCGAAAGCAGTTCGCTCACCGCCGCCGAACGCGCGGCCCTGAATGACCGCTGGGCCGTCGTGGGTCCGGCCGCCGGCATCGACGTCGTCGTGCACGTCGGCGCCAACTGCCTGACCGAGGCCGCCCAGCTTGCCGCGCATGCCGAAAAGAACCAGGCCAAGGCGGTCTCGATGATCGCGCCTTCCTATTTCAAGCCGCGCACGATGGCCGACCTGGTGGCGAGCTGCGCGATGGTGGCGAAAGCCGCCCCGCGCACGCCCTTCTATTATTACGACATCCCGGGCATGACCGGCATCGGCGGCTTCCCGGTCGACGAATTCCTCAAGGCGGCCTCCCCGGTCATCCCCAACCTGGCGGGCGTGAAGTATTCCAACCCCGATCTCGAGGCGATGCGCCGGGCGCAAGCGCTCGAAGGCGGC
>RGES01000141.1 GCA_009917805.1 Verrucomicrobiota bacterium | reverse complement strand
CACGGGGCTTCGCCGACCGCGCAGCAGACGTCCTCGGTGCGGCCGCAGGAACGGCAGACGAGGTGGTGATGGTTGTCGCCGATGCGGTCTTCGTAGAGCGCGGCGGAGTCGGCCGGCTGGATGCGACGGATGATGCCTTTGTCCGTCAGGACGTTCAGGACGTTGTACACCGACTGGCGGGAGATGCTGCCCAGTTCGCCGCGGACGCTTTCGGCAAGGTCATCGGCGGTGGCGTGGGGATGGCGGGAGACCGCGCGCAACACCGCGACGCGCTGCGCCGTGACGGGCAGGTCGTGCTGGCGAAGGGTGGCTTCCGGGTCGCGCATCTCCCTGCACCAAGAGCGAGTTTTGGACTTTGTCAAAAAGATAGGCCGAAAGTTTCGGAGGCAGGAAGGGGCCGGTTATTTGGCCTTCTTGGGCTTGGCGGGGGCGATCCATTCCACGGGCAGGTTGGCTGCCTTGAGCAAATCGCGCACACGGCCATAGGGGACGTCCTGGACGGCCAGGCCTTCCTGGACGGCGATGCCTGCGGCCATCGCGGCGGCCTGACCGAGCTGCATGAAGACCGGCTCCATCCGGATCGATCCATGCGCCGCGTGGGTGGCTGACAGGCAGACCGGCACGAGCAGGTTGGAGCATTCTTCCCGTTTCGGGGTCAGGCTGCGGTAGGACACGCCGTAGGGGCGCGGCGGCACGTTCCAGATCACGCCGTCGCGTTCGATGAAGCCGCGCTGCGTCACGAAGTAGCGCACCGCATGGGAGTCGAGGCCGAAGCTGGCCAGCGCGACGGGGTCAGTGGGCGTCCGCTTCCCCTTGCAGTCGAGCTCCGTCATCACGTAAGCGCCTTGGAGCCGGCGTGCTTCGCGGATGTAGATCATCGGCGAGAAGCCGCCGCGCGACGCGAACTCATCGGCGCACAGCCCGTAGGCGGAGGCTTGCTGACGGATCGATTCCGGGACGCGCGGGTGGTTGGCGAGCGTCCAGAGGTGGCCGCGGATATACAGTTCATGCGCCTGCTCGATCTCGCGGCGACGGGCGTAGCTCGCTTCAGGGTATTCCCAGTTCGCCCCGACGTAATCGGTGCCGACCGCGTGCATGGAATTCCAGTCCGCCTTGCCGTCGGGCAGCTTGTGGATGAGCGCAGGCAGGCGCAGGTCGCCGGCCTCGAGGTTGCGAAGCAGCATCTCGTGGTCGATCTCGCGATAGCCCGCGGGCTTGGCGAACGGGATCCGTTTGGCCGGATCGGTGGTCACGCAAAGACGGTAATTGTAGGCCTGGATGCGATGGTCGCCCGCGCCTTTGACGGGGTCTTCGGCGAAGACGAAGGGGAGCAGGCCGCTTGTCGGGTCGCCTTTGCGCACGTAGGGATCGACGTCCTTGATGAAGTGATCCTTGTCGCCTTGGGTGTAGTGCTTGCGGGGCTTGTCGTCGCCACGCTGCATCCCGTTGAGCGTCTCGCCGTGCAGGGAGTTCGGTTCACGGCCGACGGCATAGCTGACGCCCGCGGCGGCCATCAGGTCACCGACGTAGCTCGCGTCGATGAAGGCTTTGCCGGCGAAGACGCGGCCCGAGAGGGTTCGGAAGGCGACGATCCGGTTGCCCTCCTTCGTCACGCCGCCCGGCCCGCGGTCGAGCTGTTCGTTCATGACGACCTCGAGGCCGGCGTCCTTCACCAGATCGTCCACCGCCGCCTGGGCCACGTGCGGTTCGAAGTAATCGACATAGGTCTTGCCGTAATGCTTGCCGATGCGGCCGTAGATCTCGCGGGCGACGCCGCCGACGGCCTCGCGGTGGAAGATGTCGCTCGCCGAAAGGCCGCTGCAGGTCATCCCGCCGAGGAAGTCGGTGGAATTGACGAGCACCACCGCGAGACCCTGGCGCTTCGCCTGCACGGCGGCGGCGACCGCCGCGGCGGAGTCGCCGTAGACGACCAGATCGTAGGATTTGGCCGCAACGGCGGCCGGAGCCGCCCAACCGTGCAGCCCGAGGCCGAAGGCGAGGCCGAGGAGGGCGAAGAAGCGGGGCATCTTGCCTTGATGGCTGCCGGCCATGTTTTTTCAATACGAACATCGGCAGGGAGCCTCCGGTTTGGCTCGCGAAACCCGGAGTCACCGCCTCAGGTCACCTCGACATCACTTCGACCTGTTTGACCGCGCCTTTTCGATAAGGGGCAAGCGCCTCCTTCTGAAGCAAGCTTGGTTTGGTGGCCATCAGGTGCTGGTCGAAGAAAAGCAGGGTGGCGGCCTTGGTCACGGGCTGGACATCCTCACGCGAAGCCGATGGCTGCGCTTTGCGATCGGTTCCGGTGGAGTCGGTGAAGTCCAGATGACTGGCATCGGTGATCCAGACGAATACGTGTCCCTTGCCGCCCCAGAGGGGGAAGGCCTCGCGACGATTCTTCGCAGGCAGGCCGTTCTGTTGTTTGTCCAGCGTGCCGGAGATGCCCAGCAGCGGGACCTTCAGGGAGCCGAAGCTCTCGCGGATGAAGAAAGGTTCGCCGATGCCCTGGGGCGAAAGGGCGACGCCGCATTTGACGCGTGGGTCGGCTTGGTCGGGTCCGAGTCCCTTGCCTGGTTCGACGCGCGGCTTGAGCCAATCCAGGGCCGGGCGCATCCCGCAGACGACCATCGTCGTGTAGGCGCCGAAGGAGTGTCCCATCATGCCGATGCGGCTGAGGTCGAATTTCCCCCGCATCTTGGGGTGATCCCGGTTCCAGTCGCCCGCGCGGTCGAGGGCGAACGAGACATCCTTGGGCCGGGCGAGGACTTCGTCGGCGTCATGGATCATGGCGTCGAGGTTCTGCATCAGTTGCAGCCCGCCGGTCATTCGTTCGCGATTGCTGCCGACGTGCTCGAGGCAGAGGACCGCGTAGCCATGGGAGGCGAGGTGTTTCGCCTGGGCGAAGTGGGTGTCCCAGTCGCCGCCGGCTCCGTGAGAGACGATGATCACCGGGAAGGGGCCTGGGCCCTCGGGCAGGTGGACCTTGATCGGCACCGGCCTGCCCGAGGGCTTGGCCTCTTCAAGGCGGCGGGCTTTGAAAAGCCGGGGGCGGCTGCTTTCCGTCTCCTTCTGCGCGGTCCGCGAGGTGTCGACGAGGTTTCGGAATTCGATCGTCGAACTCGGGAATGATCCCGGCTGAGACGGGTCGGCCGCCAGTCCTTGCCCGGCCAAGCCGAAGCAGACGAGGGAAAGGGTGAGGCGGAGCACGGTGAATCAGTGCATTTCCACCGCGCAGGAGCCGAGGCCGCCGCGGAAGTAGTTGAACTGGACGTTCGGGTGGTCGGCCAGGAGGGACATCGGGACGGCCGCATCGGCGATCCGCTTGGAAATCATCAGGGCGGTCAGGCGCTGGCCCAGCGGATTGTCATGGGCACCGGCGTGCCAGATGGAGACTTTATCGGCCAGCCAGGTCTCCTGCGGGCCGACGGTGATGGCCATCTTGGGGACCATCGTGATGTTGCCGCCGCCGGAGGTGCGGGCGTTCTGGCTGAGGGTGACGGGGTGGAGTTCGACGATGCGGGTGCCGAGCTTGCGGTATTCGGCGGGCGACGGCGGGGCGTCCTTGTATTTGCCCGTCCGCTTGAGCGGGTCGTTGAAGGCCCAGTGCTTGATGTCGCCTTGGCCGCCCTGCATGACGGCGCAGCGCACGCCGGCGTGCCAGGTCTTCACGTAGTCGGCGACCTTGGCCTTCGGGAAGTGCAGGTTGGCCTCGGGCATCGCCAGTTTCTTCTGGATGCGGTCGAAGCAGAGTTCGCGGTCGGCGCGTTCGAAGGAGAGCGCGTGCGTGACGGGCACTTCCTTCTTCGTCCGTTCGTCGTACCATTCATCCATGCCCCAGAAGTGGGCGTGTTTGAGCGAAAGCCCCAGTTCGTTGACGAGACGGGCGACGAGCGGGAGCTGTTCGGTCGGGCCGATCGGGCCGCAGATGCCGACCGGGTTGTCAGCCGTGGCCTGCTTCCAGGCCGCGATGTATTCCAAGGCCTCGGCCAGGTAGAAGTCTTCGAGCGTGTCATACATCACCACCTTGAAGCCCGGACGCGACAGCTGGCGCAGGTCGCGTTCGGTCAGCTTCGCGGCGTCCTTGATCAGCGAAGCATCGAGGGTCGTGTAATCCCACCAGTCGGGGGCGATGTGGCTGAG
>RGES01000015.1 GCA_009917805.1 Verrucomicrobiota bacterium | reverse complement strand
TCCGCTCGATGAAGTCGGGCAAGAACTTCACGGGCTACATCGACCTCGTCGATCCGGATACGATCAAGCCTCGCGGCACCGAAGAGAAGACGGAGACCGCCCCGGCGCCCGCCGCGGAGGGCGAAGAGGCCGCCCCGGCCAAGGCTCCGCGCAAGACCAAGCCCAAGGCCCCGAGCGGCAAGCTCAAGGCGGTGCTCTATTTCCCGCCGCGCGAAGGCGCGGACGGCAACCCCGACGCCTTCGAGGCCGAATGGCCCGTCCTCGGCGCCTGCCCGGTCAGCGGCCTCCCGGTCCAGCATACGCCGACCGCGGGCTACCGCGTCTGCCCGCACAAGGCCCAGGAAGCCGGCGCGAAGAAGACCTTCAGCCTCAACGTCGAGATGCTCAAGTCGCCGATCTCGGCCGACGATGTCCGCAGGCTCCTCAACGAAGGCAAGACGGGGCTCAAGAAGTTCGTCTCCAACCGTACGAAGCGCACCTTCGAAGCCTTCCTGGTCGCCGACAAGCAGAAGGGCTGGTGGTTCGAATTCCCGCCCCGCAAGCCCCGCGCCGCCAAGGGCGCTCCGGCGGAGAAGAAAGCGGACGAGCCGTTCTGATCAACGCTCCCAGGACTGACGCGGGATGCGCTGGAGGAGGCCGAGCCGCAGCTCGCTCTCCATCGAGCGCAGCCTGATCAGGTCCTCGGGGAAGCCGTCTTCCTTCGAGCGCATCCGGGTCTCCCAATAGTTCCGGTACCATCGGTAAGCCTCGGCCTTGCGACCTGCGCCCCAATCGAAGTCGGCGCAGATGCGCGCCGCATACCAAGGCGCATCCGGCGCGTCGGCGGCCTTGCGGTAGTAATCGGCGGCGAGACGAAGGTCCTTCAGCTTGCCTTCGGCGAGGAAGCCGGCCGCGAGCAGCAAGGCGGTGCGATTACGCGCGTAAGCCATGCCCTCCTCCAAGACGTCCAGTCCGCGACGTCCGTACTGCCGGAAAAGACGCTCCTGGGTCTCGGCCGGCACCTTCGCGTAACCGCCGCGCCGACGGATCTCCCAGTGGGCCATGTCGAGGCCGATGCGCAGACCGGCGTTCTCCCAGAAGTAGCGGGCGTGCGGATCGAGCGTACAGGCCGTGCGCATCAGCGTCTCGCAGCCCGGACGGTCGCGACGTTCCCAGAAGACGTAGCTGCGGATCCAGGCGATGTCGGCGACGACGGTGCGCAGCCCCCCCAGGACGCCGAGCAGCACGCCTTGTCCCAAGGTGGGCTCAAGCTCCTTACGGCCGATCTCGGGGATGCTGGGGCGGACCCGACGCCAGGAGGATTCCGCCAAGGAACCTGCCCCGAGGACGAGCACGCCGACCAGCAACCAAGGGGCGAGACGACGCATCAGATTTCCCTCCGACGGAAGATCAGGGCGCCCAAGGTCAGGTAAGCGACAAGATAAGCCAGACCTGAGAAGCCGACGGCGATCAGGGCGCCCTCTTCGACGGCGGCGGAACCGAGGACCAAGGCGTCGGCGAGATTGAACTGCTGGAGATTAGGGATGAGGCGGGTGCTGACCCAAAGGAAAGCGGCATAGGCCTGCGAATCCGTCGGTCGCAGGAACGCGTCCTGGGCGATCCACTGCAGCTGGCCGGCGACGACGGCCAAGGAACCGACCACGACGGCGAAAAGGAAGGTCCGCGCCAAGGCGGAGATGGCGAGGACGATCGCGATCACCACGCCCAACCGGAGCCACTGCATCAGGACCAACTGGCCGAGGCCGAGGACGCTGAAGGTCGCGGGAATCTTCCCGGACTGTTCGGCCATGGCGATGAGCTCCTGCTCGCGCGCCCACAGGACCAGTCCCTGCAGTCCGGCCAGCACGACGAGGAAGACGCCTAGCACCGCCCACGCGCCGAAGAACTTGCCGAGCAGGAATTCGGCCCGACTCAGGGGCTTGGCCAGGAGGGTCAGCGCCGTCTTGTTGTCGATCTCGCTGAAGAAGAGCTGGGCGGTCATCACCACCGCCAGGACCGAGCCGAAGAAGAACATGCCGCCGAAGCCGAAGTCGGCGATGAACTTGAGCTCGCCATGCCCGAAATCGAAGACGCGGAGCGAAACGGAGGACAGCACCATCGCGGCGCCGAGGACCAGGAGGAAGGCGAAGAAGCGCTGACGGACGGCTTCCAGGAAGGTGACCCGGGAGATCCAGAGCGTGCGGCGGAGGGATGCGTTCATGTCAGGCGTCGCGACTTCCGGTCACGAGTTCGCGGAAAAGGTCTTCCAGGGAGCGGCGGGGATGGGTGACGGAGGTAAGCTTGGCGCCATGGGCCTCCAAGGCGGCTTCGGCGGCGGCCCGCGCGGCCGGCGTCATGGCTTCGACCGTCAGCACGTGACGGTCGCGACGCGCCAGGACATCCTCCACCGCGCCTTCGAGCACGAGCTTGCCGCGGTCCATGATGGCGACGCGGTCGCAGATCTGCTCGACCTGACCGAGCAGATGCGAGCAGAGCACGACCGTTTTCCCCTTGGTACGCATCGCGTCGATCATCCGGCCGATGGCGGCGGAGCCCACGGGGTCGACGCCGGCGGTGGGCTCGTCGAGGATCACCAGCTCGGGATCATGCACCACCGCCTGGGCGAAACCGATGCGTTGGAGCATGCCCTTCGAGTAGGTGCCGATCGGACGGGCCGCCGCCTCGCTCATGGCGGCGAGGCCGAGCGCGTCTTCGACCGCCGCATCGAGGTCGCCGGCGGCGACCCCGCTGAGCTGCGCGCAGTAACGGACGAGTTCGCGACCGGTCAGGAACTTATGGAAATAGGGTGCCTCCGGCAGGAAGCCCGTACGACGACGGGCCGCGCTCGTCGCGTAGGATTCGCCGAGGATGCTGATCTCGCCGGCGGTCGCCGACACGAGGCCGAGTACGATCTTGAGCGTGGTGCTCTTGCCGCAGCCGTTGGGCCCCAACAGGCCAAAGACCTGCCCGCGAGGGATCTCCAAGGAAAGGTCGTCGACCGCGCGGAGCTTGAGCCCGCGGAGGCCGATGCGGAAATCCTTGGTCAGATGGCGGACGGAGATGGCGGCACTCATCGGCGGATGGCGAACTCGCGGCAGGTACGCAGGCCGGTGAACGTCTTGATCTCCTCGCCGCGGATATGGCCGTCGAGCGATTGGGCGATCTGGTCGGTGAAGGCTTCGACCTCGCCCTCATCGCCCTCGGCGTGCAGATAGACCCGGCCGTCGGCCAGGTTCTGGACGTAGCCCGTAACGTCATAACCACGGGCCAAACCGAGGACTTGGGCTCGAAAACCGACCCCTTGGACGTGGCCGGTGTACCAGACATCACGATGGGAGACATGGGTTGACATAGCCTGAACTTCGGGAAATATTTACGGCTCAGCCAATCACAGCAACCGCAATCCGACCATGTCCCTCCACCTCGCCATGCTTGACGGCCCCGTTATCTGGGTCGTTCTTTTCGTTGTCTTGCTCCTTTTCGGAGGTTCCAAGCTCCCCGAACTCGCCCGCGGCATGGGCAAGGCCAAGCGTGAATTCAAGAAGGCCTCGGAAGAAGTCGAAGACGAAGTGCGCAACGCCGTCGAAGAAGACGAGCGCAAGAAGTTCCGCCAAAAGCAGATCGAGGAAGAAGAACGCGCCGCCGTTCGCGCCAAGATCGAAGCCGAAGAGCGCGCGAAGCGAGCCCAAGACGGCAAGCAGAACTAAGACCTTCGGGGCCTGCCAAGGCCCCTTTTTGTTTCCCGATGTTCACAGGGTTAGTCCAGGGCGCTGCCAAGGTCGTCGCCGTCTCCCCTCGCGAGAAGGACGGCGCCCGCCTGACCCTCTCCCACCCCCTGCTCGGCTCGGCCAAGCCCGGCGACAGCATCGCGACCAACGGCTGCTGCCTGACGGTCGTGGACCCCAAGGGCCAGGAAGCCAGCTTCGACCTCCTCGCCGAAACCCTTCGCCTGACCAACTTGGGCGACCTTCGTCCCGGCTCCGTCGTGAATGTCGAACCGAGCCTGCTGCCGACGGACCGGATGGGCGGCCATTTCGTGACCGGGCATATCGATGGCTGCGGCGAGATCCTCTTCTTCGGGCAGGATGGCGCTGACTGGCGCCTGGATATCAAGGCTTCCGAAACCTTCCTCCGTCACGTCGTGCGCAAGGGTTGCGTCGCCGTCGACGGCATGTCCCTGACGGTGGCCGACCTCATCCCTGGCGGCTTCCGCATCTGGATCATCCCTCACACGCTTGAAGTGACCAACCTCTCGGGCCGCAAGGCCGGCGAGCGGGTCAACCTGGAATCCGACCTGCTGGCCAAGTACGCCGAGAAGCTCCTGGGCAAGGCCTAGGGTCTCAGGCCGGACCGGTCGAAGTCTCGTTCAGTCGCGCCTGCAGACGGGCGGCGATGGCTTCGTCCGGCTCCCCTTCCGCAGGCAGCGCCTCGCGGAGCAAGGTGACATCGACCCTTGAGAAAGGTACGGGCAAGGCGAACCGGTCCCAGCTCCGCATGCGCCAGCACGCATGGTAACGGATGCCCATCACGACGAAAGGACGGCGCGTCAGGCGGGCCAGCGAAACCGCCCCCGTCTTGAACTCGAGGGCCGGCCCCTTGGGTCCGTCCGGCGTGATGCCCGCATGATTGCCGGCACGCATGGAGCGGGTGAGCGTGATGAGCGCGGCGGCGCCTCGGCGACTCGACGAACCCCGGACCGCCGCGATCCCCATCAGCTTGAAGAAAGCCACCAGCCAGGCGCCGTCCTTGCTGGTGCTGATCAGCGCGGTCACCGGCCGGGCGAAGTAGCGGTTGGCGATCCACGAAGAGACGAAGAGCTTATCATGCCAAAGCAGCAGCACCACGGGGCCTTCGGCGTCGTCGACACGTTCGACGTTGGAACGGAAACGAAGCGTCGCGAGCCACACTCGCAGGAACAGGGCGACCGGCACGACCCACGCCCAATGATACCACGGCACGATGGCGGGGGCATCGGGATGATCTCGAGGGGTGTCAGACACACCCCTCTATCTCACCTCCTGACGGTCAGTTCAACCCATTAAGCCGTCAACCCCAAGGCGCGGCGGATGTCGGCACGGCGAAGCAGATGGAGGAACGGCGTCGCGAAGATGGCGGGTTCGGTCCGAGCCCACGCCTCGGTTTCCGCCGGCGTCCGCCAGAGAACCGAGTCCACCTCGAAAGCCGCCAAGGCGGTCGCATGGTCGCCGCGCACGACATACGAACGGACGAACTCGTTGCCGAGTTCGGCGTGGCATGGCGCGTAATCGACCTCCTGCAAGGCTTCCGGCGACACGGCGACGCCGAGCTCCTCGCGGAGTTCGCGCCCGGCCGCCCGTAGATAGGTCTCGCCCGCATCGACATGGCCGGCGCAGGAAGAACTGAGCAGCCCGGGACAGTTGTCCTTGGCGTAGGAACGACGCTGCAGGCAGAGCCGCCCGTCGCCGCGCAACCAGAAGATATGGATCGCCCGATGCCGGAGACCGCGACGATGGATCTCCCGGCGGCACTCGCGCCCGACGACGACGTCATGCGCGTCCACCACGTCGAAGACCTCATCCGGAGACTGGCCGACTTCGCGATGGCTCATCGTCCGAGGTCCATGATGATGTTCCAGCGCTTGGTCAGCAAGCGGTCGTGCTTCTTCCAGTCCGGATCCCACGCGGCCAACTGGTTCCAGAAACGGTCGGAGTGATCCATGTGCCGGCGGTGGGACAGCTCGTGCAGGATGACATGGTCGTGCAACATCGGAGGGAGCAGCACCAGGCGCCAGTTGAGCGACAGCGTGCCGGTCGTCGAACAAGACCCCCAGCGGGTGGTCTGATCGCGGACGCTGACCTGCTCGACGGTCACGCCGACCTTGCGGCTCAGCCGATCGACGGCCAGGCCGAGGCCCGTCTCGGCGAGACGGCGGATCACCCGGACGGCGCCTTGCTCGGGATCGGCGGCCGGCATGACGAGATTCACCTTATCTTCGGTCTTGGAGATACGGATGCTGCCGCGAGCGCCCTGCTCCATCTCGATCGCGAGCAGCCGGTCGTCCAAGGTGACCCAAGGAAACTTGCGCAGGTGGGAGGTGAGCGAAGGCTGGACGGTGCGGGCCTTGGCGAGCACGCGCTCCAGCCACGGAAGGTTATCCCGCAGGAAAGCCGAGGCCGAGGCATGGGAGGCATGCGGCGGATAGGTGAGGATGACCTTCGGGCCGGGCTTGACCGAAAGGCGGACGCGGGTGGTGCGGGCGGAGACACGCGGCCAGACCTGCACGGGTCGTCCGCCGACGTGCACGGTGATGGGCTGGTCGTCCGGCGCCATGCTCAGGCTTGGGGAGCACGCCGCTCGGCTTCGGCGACGACCTGGGCCGTCTGGCGACGGAGGGCCGAATCAGGATCGATGCCGGCATCGCGACAGGCTGCGATCAGTTCGAAGAGCTTCCTGCCTGCGGCCTCTTCGGTGAGGCCTTTGGACTGCTGTTCGACCTGGGCGAGGTCGACCGTGGCACCGGCGTCGAGCTGCTTCTTGCGGACCTGCTTCCAGACTTCGCGGGCGGTCAGGATGGCGTTGAGCGAAGGCGGCAGCTCCTTGAAGACGGTGGGCTTCTTGGCGCCCTTCTCCTTCAGCTTGATCTGCTCCCACTGCGTCACCACGGCATCGGCCGAACCCAGCTTGGCGCCGTCGCCGAAGACATGCGGATGACGCCGCACCATCTTGTCGTTCACCTCGCGGGCGACGTCATCGAAGGTGAACTTGCCGGCCTCCGCGGCCATCTGCGCGTGCATCGCGACATGGAAAAGCAGGTCGCCCAGTTCTTCGCGCAGATTGGCTTCGTCGTTACGGTCGATGGCCTGCACCAGTTCGGCGACCTCTTCGACCAGGCAATCGCAGATGGTGCGGTGCGTCTGTTCGCGGTCCCAGGGGCAGCCATCAGGAGCGCGGAGTCGGGCGGTGGTCGCAAGCAGGAGATCGATGCCGGGCATGACCCGATGCAGAAGGCAGGAAGGAAGGGAGTCAAAACGATTGCCAGAAGCCCGGGGAGCGCTTGCTTTAGGGCCAGTGGACAAGCTGACCGAAATCATGGACGCCAAGCGTCGGGAAATCGCCCCGTTCGCCCGTGCGGTCACGGACGCCGAGCTGGCGGCCTTCGCCGGCAAGCATACGACGCCCGGCTTCCGCCAGTCGCTGCAGGTCTCCGGCCGCCTCAGCGTCATCGCCGAAGTCAAAAGGGCCTCGCCCAGCGTCGGCCAGATCCGCGAAGCGGTCGACGCCGTCGCCCAGGCCCGCGCCTATGCCGACGCCGGCGCCGACTGCCTCTCCGTCCTGACCGAGACGAAGTACTTCAAGGGTGAGCTCAAGGACCTCGTCCAAGTCGTGCAAGACCAGCCGACCTGGGCCCGCCCCCTGCCCTGCATCCGCAAGGATTTCATGGTGCACCCCTACCAGGTCCTCGAAGCCGCCCAGGCCGGCGCCCGCTGCATCCTGATCATCGTCCGGGGCCTCACCGACGTCGAGATCGTCCCGATCCACCGGGCGGCCAAGCTCGCCGGCCTGGACACGCTGTTCGAAGTCCACGACGAAGCCGAGCTCGAGCGCGCCTTACGACACGACCCCGACATGGTCGGCGTGAACAATCGCAACCTCTCCACCTTCCAGATCGACCTGTCCTTCGCCGAACGCGTCATCCCGCACATGCCTAAGTCCGTCCTGAAGGTCGCCGAAAGCGGCATCAAGACGGCCGAAGACGCCGCCCGCATGCGGGCCGCCGGCGCCCATGCCCTGCTGGTCGGCGAATCCCTCATGCGCGAGCAGAACCCGGCCGCGCTGATGAAGGCGTTGCAACACGCATGAACGACGGGCCGCTCTCGCCGAACGAGACCCGGGACCTGCTGGCCCGGCTCTCCCACATGCCCAAGAGGTGGCTCGGCCAGAACTTCCTCATCGACGGCAACATCGTGCGCAAGTCGCTCGAGCTGGGCGAGGTCAAGGCAGGCGACACGGTCGTCGAAGTCGGCCCCGGCCTGGGCACGCTCACCCGCACCTTGCTCTGCGCCGGCGTCGACCTGTATGCGGTCGAAGCCGATCGCACGATGCACTTCCACCTGACGGAATCGCTGCTGCCGCGCTTCCCGAAGACCTTCCACCTGAAGGAAGGAGATGCCGTCGATTTCCCCCGGGCCGGACTCGTCGACCCCGCCGACGGTTCCTTCAAGGTCGTGGCCAACCTGCCTTACGCGATCTCGACGCCGTGGATGGATGGCATCTGCGCCGGACCGCATCCTTCGATGATGGTGCTCATGCTCCAGCGGGAAGCCGCCGAGCGCCTGACCGCCGAAGTCGGCACCGGCCACTGGTCCGCGGTGACCGCGCAGGTCCACCTGGCCTTCGAGAAGATCAAGGTGCACCCGGTGCCCGCCCAATCCTTCAACCCGCCGCCCAAGGTCGACTCCTGCCTGCTCGTCCTCCGCCGACGTCCGGACGCCAAGCGGCTCAGCCCGCGCGCCCGCGAAGTCGCGCGCATGCTTTTCACCCAGCGGCGCAAGCAGGTCGGCTCCGCGGCCAAGAAACTTTTCCCGGGCGCCGCGGATGTCGCCGCCTGGCTGGCGGACCTGCCCCGGTACGGATTGACCAGTTTGGCTCGCCCGGAGGCGATTCCGGCCGAGGCCTGGCTGACTCTCTGACGCCTGGGGTTGCTTTCCGCCCGCTCTCTGCTCCTTATCCCGCCATGTCCGTAAAAGTAGGCCTCGTCTCCCTTGGCTGCGCCAAGAACCTGATCGATTCCGAGATCATGATCGGCCACCTCGCCAAGGCCGGCATGTCCATGACCCCGGATGCCGCCGAGGCCGACGTGGTCATCGTCAACACCTGCTCGTTCATCGACGCCTCCAAGCACGAGGCCCTCGAGGCCATCTACGAGATGAGCGACGGCAAGGCGACCGCCCGCAAGAAAGGCCAGAAGCTCATCGTCGCCGGCTGCATGTCCCAGCGCTACCAAGGCGCCCTGCCCGTCGTCGAAGGCGCCAAGGGTCGCGTCGAACTCCCGAAGGTCGACGCCTTCATCGGGCTCGATCAGGTCACGAACATCGTCCCGGTCATCCACAAGGTCATGGGCGGCGAAGCCGGCATGACGGAGTTCCTCGCCAAGACGACCACGTTCATCCCCGACTTCGACACGCCGCGCTTCCGCCTGACGCCCCGCCATTCCGCTTACATCAAGATCGCCGAAGGCTGCAACCATCCCTGCACCTTCTGCATCATCCCGCGCATCCGCGGCCGCCACCGCAGCCGTACCGTCGAGTCCGTCGTCAAGGAAGCCCGCCAGCTCGTCGCCGAAGGCGTGAAGGAGATCAACCTGATCTCCCAGGACACGACCTACTTCGGCATGGACCGCTGGACCGACGCCCGCCCCAACCCGCGCAGCAAGGTCGACTCCTCGAAGGGCGAATCGCTCGCCTCGCTCCTCCGCGAACTCGACCAGATCGAGGGCGATTTCTGGATCCGCCTGCTCTACACCCACCCGGCCCACTGGAGCGACGAGCTCATCGAGACCATCGGCCGGTCCAAGCACGTCGTCCGTTACGTCGACATCCCGCTCCAACACGTCTCCGACAAGATGCTCGGCGCGATGCAGCGCGAGACCGACGGGGCCTACATCCGCGACCTGATCAAGCGCATGCGCGCCGGCATCCCCGAGCTCGTCATCCGCACGACGTTCATCGTCGGCTTCCCCGGCGAGACCGAGGAGGACTTCGCCGAACTCCTGGCCTTCCTCGAGGAAACCAAGTTCGACCGCGTCGGCGTGTTCAAATATTCCAAGGAAGAAGGCACCAAGGGCGCCAGGATGGAAGGCCACCTCCCGGACGAGGTGAAGGCCGACCGCCATGCGCGCGCCATGCTCCTCCTCCAGCGACTTTCCAAGCAGCGCGGCGAAGCCTTCGTGGGCCGCAAGCTCCGCGTGCTCGTCGAGAGCCCGGGGGTCGCCCGCAGCGTCGGCGACGCCATGGAGATCGACGGCATCGTCAAGGTCCCGAAGAAGCTGCCCATCGGGCAGTTCGCCGAGGTGACCGTGACCGGCGCCGAGGAATACGACCTGATCGCGAAGTGATCAGCCTTCGGCGTCGCGTTCCGGCGCCGTTTCCGCGGAAGCCGCCGCGGCGGGCGAATCGCTGAGGCGGATGAGCGCGTCGAGCGAAGAGAAGTGGCGCGTCCAGTCGGTCATGTCGGGGATGTCGCCGACGACGGTCGAGAACAGTTCGCGTTTCTCCTGCTTGAGCTCCTCGATGCGCTCCTCGACGGTGCCGGGCGCGATCATGCGGTAGATGAGCACCGGGTTCTTCTGGCCGATACGGTGGACACGGTCGACGGCCTGGGCCTCGACGGCGGGATTCCACCAAGGGTCCATCAGGAAGACGTATTCGGCGGTGTTGAGCGTGATGCCGGTGCCGCCCGCCTTGAGCGAAGCCACCAGCAACGTGACCTTGCCGGAATGCGCCGAAGGACAATGCGAGTTCTCGGGCAGCAGGCCCGGATCGCAGCAGACCTGACGCAGGCGCATGAGGAGCGTGAGCACCGAGGTGGCGTCCTTGGACAGCAGCGAGGCGAGCTCGCCGGAGAGTCCGCTGCCCTGCGTGAGGTGCTGGTAGAGCGAACGCTGCTCGTGGGTGAGCGGGCAAGGCAGGACGACCTCCATCTTCGGCGGGATGTCGGCGGCGACATGTCGCTTGAGGCGACGCAGGATGAAGGGCGAGACCTGGCGACGCACCTTGCCAAGGGCGATCGAGGCGTCGCGGAGCATCATGCGCTCGAAGTTGGCCCGCTTGCCGAGCAGGCCCGGCATCAGGAACCGGAAGATCGTCCAGAGGTCGGTCGGACGGTTCTCGAGCGGCGTGCCGGTGATGGCGATACGATGGTCGGCCTGCAGCGCGACGCAGGTCTGCGTGGTCTTGGATTCCGGATTCTTGATCGCCTGGGCCTCGTCGAGCACGGCATAGCCGAAGCGCGTCTTGGCGAGCAGGTCGGCGTGACGGCGGAGCTGCGTGTAGCTGGAGATCCAGAGCCGCGCGGCGGGATTCTTGACGAAATCGTCGTCGGCCGTGAGCACGGCGGCGCCGGCGCTCATCTCGGGATGGAAGCGCTTGATCTCGCCGAGCCACACCGGGATCACGCTGGCCGGACAGACGATGATGGAACGCTCGCCCACGGGACGGGAAGCCAGCAAGGCGAGGACCTGGACGGTCTTGCCGAGGCCCATCTCGTCGGCCAGCAGCGGATGGGAGCCGAGTTCGCAGAGCCGACCGAGCCAGGCGACGCCCTTGGCCTGATAGGGACGCAGGTGAGCGGGCAGATTGTCCGGAGGCGTCGGCTCGTGCAGGAGCTTGTCCTTCCAGGCCTTCAGGTCGTCGTTGAGCTTCAGCGCGCCGACGGCGGCATGGTCGAAGAGCGAGAGCAGGAGGTAACGAGGCACCTCGCCGTCCTTGGCGCGCCAGTCCTCGGAGAAATCGGCGACCGCGGCGTTGTAAGCCACGACGCCCTTGCCGGGCAGGATGACCGGACGACCGCCGGCCTTGAGCAGCAGCTTCTGTTCGTCGGCCAGCAGGCGATGCCCGCCCGCCTTGAGCCGCCAGTTCAGCTTGAAGGACTTGCCGTCCGCGGCGGACTCGGCCTCGGCGTCGACGGCCACCTGCAGCTGCTCGTTGCGGAAGATGTTCAAGGCGTCCTCGCCGATCAGCTTGAAGCGCTTGCGCCAGTCGTTGAGTTCTTCGCGGACGAAGCGCTCGATCCGGCCGATGTTGTCGAGGGCCCAGGCGCCGGTGGCCTTGCTGTAGACGAAGCCGGCGCGATGCGCCACGGTGTTGAAGCGGAACAGCGTCTGCCGCTGTTCGTCGGAAAGCTCGTCGCCGGGGATGGCGCCGGGGCCGAAGCAGTTCCAAGCGTGACCGCCCCGCCCCGCCCAGGCGGCGGAGATCTTCAGGCCTTCGGAGGTGAGTTCGAACGACACCTGGAGCTTCAGCGACGTGCGGGCGTTCGCATCCTTGCGTTCCGGCTCCTTCGGCGCCTCGGGCGCGGCCGCGGCGGCGGACTCGTCGATGGCCGGGATCTCGTCGGCGATGAGTTCTTCGATCTCGTAGATGGAGGCCACGGCGAACGGCGCGCCGTTCTCTTCCTCCGGCAAGGAAGTCCGCCATTCGAGCTTGGCGCCGTTGATCTCGATCACCGCGCGCACGGTCTGGGTCTCGGTGCGGGTGACGGCTTCGGCGTTCTCGGGCTTGAGCTCGATCTGCCTGACCAAACCTTCGGTATAGAGCCGGCGTCCTTCGACCAGGTCGGCTTCCTTGAAAGCGGACTCCCACTCCTCCGGCAGGGACACAAACCACCTCTCCAGGGCTTCCGTGGAGTAGGAGCGATTGGCCGGACGCGGGGAAGACATCGACGGAACCGAATTAAACCTACCCCGTTTTCCGCTTACAATCCCCAAACTCTGCCAATTTTAGGCATCGGCCTGAGCGGTTTTGGCTGGGTCTGGGCTTGTTAATCACGGGCACCAGCGTCTAGGATTTACGTCCCTTTTACAGGCAAAGAAATGAAACATCTTAGCGTCGGAACCCGCTGGAATGCGGACCTCGTATCCTCTTATCACGAACAGTGGTCCAAGGACCCCGCCTCCGTGGACGCCGAGTGGCGCGCGTTCTTCGAGGGCTTCGAGCTCGGCCTCAGCCTCCCGCCCAAACCCGCCAAAGGAGCCGCCGGCGTCGCCGGCGGCGTCGACGCCGTCGCCCAGTGGAAGGTCCTCGCCGCCATCCACGCCTACCGGACCATCGGCCACCTGCAGGCCCGCCTCAACCCCCTCGCCGAACCGACGCCGCACTTCGAACTCACCGACAAGGCCCTCGGCCTCGACGGCATCCCGAGCGACCGCGTCTTCCACACCGGAGATTTCCTCGGCGGCAAGATGCTCCCGCTGGCCGAGATCATCGCCAAGCTCAAATCTATCTACTGCTCGCCGATCGGCGTCGAGTACACGCACATCCAGGACGGCGAACGCCGCCGCTGGCTCCAGGAACGCGTCGAATCGTGCGGACTCCGTCCGGCCTATGATGCCGCCGCCCGCCGCCGCTTCCTCCGCTCGATCGTCCAGGCCGAACAGTTCGAACGCTTCCTGCACAAGACTTTCGTCGGCGCGAAGCGCTTCTCCGTCGAAGGCGGCGAAGTCATGCTCTCGGCGCTCGACCAGGTCATCCACCGCGCCCCCTCCCTCGGCGTCACGGACCTCGTCATCGGCATGGCCCACCGCGGCCGCCTCAACGTCCTCGTCAACGTCTGCGGCAAGAAAGCCGAGGCCTTGTTCGGCGCCTTCTCCGAAAACCACATCCCCGACACCACCCACGGCGACGGCGACGTGAAGTATCACCTCGGCTACGCCGGCGCCCGCGTCGTCGACGGCAAGGAAGTCAGCATCACGCTGGCCTACAACCCCAGCCACCTCGAAGCCGTCAACCCGGTCGTCCTCGGCCGCACGCGCGCCCTCGTCGACCTCCAAGGCGGCGCCGACCGCTCGAAGGCCCTGCCCATCCTCCTGCACGGCGACTCCGCCTTCGCCGGCCAGGGCATCGTGATGGAAACCCTCAACCTGGCCGGCCTCAAAGGTTACCAGGTCGGCGGCACGCTGCACATCGTCAGCAACAACCAGGTCGGCTTCACCACCAACCCCGACGAATCCCGCACCGGCCGGCATTGCACCGAGATCGCCAAGTTCACCGAATCTCCCATCCTGCACGCCAACGGCGACGATCCCGATGCCGTCGTGCTCGCGACCGAGATCGCCCTGGAGTATCGCCAGAAGTTCGGCGCCGACGCCGTCGTCGACATCGTCTGCTACCGCCGCTACGGCCACAACGAGACCGATGAGCCGGCGTTCACCCAGCCCGTCCTCTACCGCGAGATCTCGGCCCACCCTTCCGTCTCCGAGCTCTACGCTTCGCGCCTCACGGAATCCGGCTCCGCTCCGGACGGCGAGCTGATCGCGCTGCGCACCGAGTTCGACATCCTCCTCAACGCCGCGCAGGAACGCGCCCAAGCCGCCCTCGCCGTCGAGATCGAAGAGCGCAAGAAGAACCCCGTCGGCGTCCGCCCCTTCAAGTCCCCCTACGAACATCACGTCGACACCGCCGCCCCGCAGGAGCTGCTCGACAAGGTCGCGCCGGTGCTCTGGCAGATGCCGCCCGACTTCTCCCCGAATCCGAAGATCAAGCGTCTGCTCGACGCCAAGGCCGAAGCCTACAAGTCCGGCGCCAACTTCGACTGGAGCCTCGGCGAAGGCCTCGCCTTCGCCTCCCTGCTCGCCGAGGGCTACCCGGTCCGCATCTCCGGCCAGGACTGCGAGCGCGGCACCTTCTCGCACCGCCATGCGGTGCTGCACGACCCGTCCAACGACGCGGAATACTGCCCGCTCGGCTCCATCGCCGGGGCCGAGGTCGAGCTCGTCAACTCCTCGCTGTCCGAATACGCCGTGCTCGGCTTCGACTACGGCTACTCCCTCGAAGCCCCGGATTCGCTCGTGATCTGGGAAGCCCAGTTCGGCGACTTCGCCAACGGCGCGCAGATCATGATCGACCAGTTCATCGCGTCGGCCGAATCGAAGTGGGGACAGACCAGCGGCCTGGTCATGCTCCTCCCTCACGGCTACGAAGGCCAAGGCCCCGAGCACTCTTCCGCCCGCCTCGAACGCTTCCTGCAGCTGTGCGCCGAGAACAACCTCCAGGTCGTCCAACCTTCCACCCCGGCCCAGCTCTTCCACGTGCTGCGACGCCAGGTGAAGTCCGAACATCGCAAGCCGCTCGTGGTGATGACGCCGAAGAGCCTGCTGCGCCACAAGGCCTGCGTGAGCACGCTGAGCGACCTGACCAAGGGACGCTTCCGATCCGTCCTCGCCGACGCCACGCCGGCCGCGAAGACCGAACGCCTCATCCTCTGCTCCGGCAAGGTCTTCTACGAACTCGACGCCGAACGCGCCGCCCGCAAGGACACCGCGACGAGCATCGTGCGCATCGAGCAGTTCTATCCTTTCGACGGCGAAGCGCTCGCCAAGGTCCACGCCTCGCTGGGTTCCCCCAAGAAGATCGTCTGGGTCCAGGATGAGCCGAAGAACATGGGCGGCTGGTCCTTCGTCGCCGATCTCATCGAATCCACCCTTGGCATCCGACCGACCTATGCCGGTCGCGACGCCGCCGCTTCTCCGGCGGTCGGCTCGCTGGCCGTCCACAAGATCGAGCAGGCCGACATGGTGAAGCAGGCCTTTACCGCCTAATAGCCGACAGTAGCGGATTTTCTCGGCTCGGGAATCCCTCCTTCTACCCCCTAAACGCCCATCCTAGGTCGTTTAAAGGGTCATTTCCCCGTTGAAACAGGCAGGAATGGGTTCCAAGGTTGAACCTACCTAATTTTCATGGCCGTCGAAGTCAAAATCCCTCCCATGGGCGAATCCATCACCGGGGGCCTGCTGGCCGCCTGGCTGGTCAAAAGCGGTGACGCTGTTCGCAAGGGACAAGCCCTCTTTTCCTATGAAACCGACAAGGTGACGTCCGAAGGCACCGCTGAAGTGGACGGCAAGATCACCATCGCCGTCGCCGCGGGCACCGAAGTCCTTGTCGGACAAGTCGTCGCTTCGATCGAAGCAGGCGCCGCCGGCAACGCCCCCTCTGCTCCGGCCGCCGCCGCTCCCGCCGCCCCGAAGTCCGCGCCGGCCGCCGCCGCGCCATCCACCGCCCCGAAAGCCGCGCCGGTCGCCGCCAAGTCCGGCGCCGCCGCCGAAGTGTCTCCTGCCGTCCGTCGCCTCTCCGCCGAAACCGGACTGGATCCCGCCGGCGTCGAAGGCTCCGGCAAAGCCGGCCGCGTCACCAAGGGCGACATGCTCGCCGCCCTCGCCGGACAGGCCCCCATCCGCGCCGTCGCTCCGACCGCCGCCGCGCCTTCCGCTTCCGCCCCGGCCGCTGCTTCCGCGACGGCCGCTGCCGCCGCCCCGGTGGCCATCCCTTCGCGCGACGGCCGCACGTCCCGTAAGCGCATGTCTCCGCTGCGTCGCAAGATCGCCGAACGCCTCGTCCAGGCCAAGACCGAGACCGCGATGCTCACGACCTTCAACGAGGTCAACATGGCTCCGGTCATGGAACTCCGCAAACGCCACGGCGAAGAATTCCTCAAGAAATACGGGGTCAAGCTCGGCTTCATGTCCTTCTTCGTGAAGGCCGCCGTCCAGGCGATGAAGGAAGTCCCCGCGATCAACGCCCAGCTCGACGGCGAAGACATCATCGAGAACCATTTCTTCGACATCGGCGTGGCCGTGGGCACCGACAAGGGCCTGATGGTCCCCGTCGTCCGCGACTGCGATCAGCTGAATTTCGCCGGCATCGAGAAGGCCATCGGCGACTTCGGCAAGCGCGCCCGCGACGGCAAGATCCAGCTGCCCGAACTCCAAGGCGGCGTCTTCACCATCTCCAACGGCGGCATCTACGGCTCGATGCTTTCGACGCCGATCCTCAACCACCCGCAGGCGGCCATCATGGGCCTGCACAACATCGTGGAGCGCCCGGTCGCCGAGAACGGCCAGGTCGTGATCCGTCCGATCATGTACCTCGCGCTGTCCTACGACCACCGCCTCATCGACGGCAAGGAAGCCGTGACCTTCCTCGTCAAGGTCCGCCAGTTCATCGAAGACCCGCAGCGCCTGCTGTTCGGCGTCTGATCCCCCTTTCATAATCCTACCTCAATGTCTCAATTCGATCTCGTCGTAATCGGTTCCGGTCCCGGTGGCTATGTCGCCGCCATCAAGGCCGGCCAGCTCGGCCTCAAGGTGGCCCTCGTGGAGAAGGACAATTCCCTCGGCGGCACCTGCCTCAACGTCGGCTGCATCCCTTCGAAGGCCCTCCTCCATTCCACCGAAGTCTACCAGCACGCCG
>RGES01000140.1 GCA_009917805.1 Verrucomicrobiota bacterium | reverse complement strand
CTACCGCCAGAACGGCTGGTTCGTCGGCGCCCAAGCCTACACCTTCAAGGAGTTCTCCTTCTTCGAAGCCATCGCCAAGACCAAGGAAGCCGGCGGTAACCTCATCGAGATCTTCCCCGGCCAGACCGTGAAGCCCGGCTCGAAGGAGAAGACCCACCACTCGATGTCCGACGCCACCATGGCCGAGATCAAGGCCGAGCTCGCCCGCCAGGGCGTCCGCGCCGTCAACTACGGCGTCGTCGGCGCCAAGAACGCCGAAGAAGTGAACCAGATCATGGCCTTCGCCAAGAAGATGGGCCTCTACGCCGTCTGCACCGAATCCACCGAACAGATCGCCGCCTGGGAAAAGGCCGCCATCGAGACCGACATCAAGGTCGCCATCCATGAGCACGGCACCCGTATCGGCAAGGACGGCAAGATCGACACCAAGTACAAGGTCTGGGATCCCCTCTACGTCCTCGGCGTCGTCGAAAGCCGCGACCACCGCGTCGGCGCCTGCGCCGACATCGGCCACTGGGCCACTTCGAACCTGAGCTCCGTCTGGGCCCTCAAGGTCCTCGAAGGCCGCATCGTCAGCGTCCACCTCAAGGACAAGTCCGACTTCGGCCACAAGGCCACCGTCGTCGTCGCCGGCAAAGGCGTGGTGGACGTGGACGGCTGCCTCAAGGAACTCATCCGCCAGAAGTTCGACGGCCATATCTCGATCGAACACGAAGCCGACTGGAAGGACAGCGTCCCGCAGGTGAAGGCCAACATCGATTTCGTCAAGGCCCGCGCGAAGTAAGCCCGGCTTACAGCGCGATGATCAAGCCCCCGGATTCCGGGGGCTTTTTTGTGCCTGTATCGGGTAGGGCCAAGCATCGCTGCTTGGCCGCAGCCGACCAAGGATGGTCGGCCCTACCCGATAGATTTCCGCCACCTGAAACAATCTAGGCCATACTCACGCCGCAGGCTTTGACCCTTGGCGGCCAAGCCATCGGCTCCTAAGAAGAGGATATTCCGCATGCTTGCCGCCCCCGACGTATCGACAAGACGCCACGACCTCGACGCACTTCGTGCCGGCGCAATGCTCACCGGCGTCGCGTTCCATGCGGCGCACTCCTTCGCGCCTGGCATGCCGTGGATTATCCAGGATAGTCAGCAGAGCCCTTGGTGGTTCCTGTTCCTCTTCCTGGTCCACGGGTGCCGGATGCCACTCTTCTTCCTGGTCAGCGGCTATTTCACCGCCCTGCTCTTCGAACGCAAAGGGCTGTGCGGCCTGCTGCGTCATCGGCTGGCCCGCATCGGCGGCCCGCTGGTCGCCGCGATGGCGGCCTTCTTAGTCGGAGTGCCGTGGATCTTGCACCAGTTCAACCCGGCGATTCCTTTTCGCCTCCTGCGATGGGATGACCGAGGGCTCTTCTCATATCTTTGGTTCCTATGGTTCCTGCTTTGGCTGGTCGGCGCCTTCGCCGTGACCATCGTCCTTGCACGGCTAGCCAAATGGTCTCCGGATGTGCGCAAAGTCGCAGGCAAGTCCGGCCTGCTCATCGCTATCATCCTTTCAGCCGTGCTCCTCTGGTCGATGCCAGGGGGGCCGCACGTATTCGTCGGACCGGGAACCTCAGCCGCCTTGATTCCCGACTTCAGGATACTGGGATTCTACGGGGTCTTCTTCGCCTTTGGCGCCTGCTGCCAAAGCGATCCGACTCGCCTTACCCATCTCACTGGCGGCTGGAAATGGCAGCTCCCGGTAGCGATCATGGTTTTGCTGCCGCTCTGCGTCGCGCTTGTCTCGCCAGCCTGGAAGGCGCGGGCGGCGACTTTATCGCTGAGCACGGCGGACAACTTCGCCATGATCGCGGAATCGCTGTACGCATGGGTGATGACGCTCGGCCTGATCGGATGCGCCGAAGCCTGGTCATCCCGGCCCTCCTCCTGGATCAGGTATCTCGCCGATGCCTCCTACTGGATCTACCTCGCACATCTTCCGCTGGTGATATGGTCGCAATACTGGGTCAGCCAACTCCCTTGGCCGAGCCCGTGGAAACTCCTCCTGATCACCGTGGCCGACTTGTCTCTCCTGTTACTCACCTATCATTTTCTGGTCCGCGACACATTGGTCGGACGGCTGCTCAATGGCCCTAAGCGGGCCATCTGAGCCTCACTCCGCGATCGCGGCCTTGAGCTCCTTGAGCATGCGCTTCAGTTCGCCCGGGGTGTCGTAATTCTTGCGGCCCATGGGAAGAGACTCGATCGGCAGGTAGCCGTTGTAGCCGGCCTCGCGGGCGATCTTCACGATCTTGCGCATGTCGGTGAGCGGCTTGTTCGGCTTGCCGAAGGGGGTCTCCTTGACCTGCCAGTTCACGGCGTAGGGTGCCGCAAGAGCCATGTCGACGTACGGGTCTTCGGTGAGGTACTTGCCGGTGTCCACGATGGCGCGGCAGTTCGGATGGTTCACGCGCTTGAGCAGGCTGACATGCTCCGCGCCGGTGGTCAGGAAATCCCCGTGGTTCTGCACGCCGATGAAAATGCCGCGGGCGGCGGCATATTCGGCGCACTCGCGGAAATCATCGGCGATCCAGCCCTCGACGACGTCGCGCGTGGCGCCACCGGAGACAGCCTGCCATTTGTTCGGAGGAATGTTGGTATCCGCGAAGACGCGCAGCACGGGCGCGCCGAGCTTCACGCAGACGTCGACCCAGTCCTTGATGCGCTGCTTGCCTTCGGCGCGCAGGGCCTTGTCGGCCGTGGTCACCTCGTTCTTCACGCCGCTGCCGCTGATCTCGAGTCCGAGACGGAAGGCCTCGTGCTTGATCGCGAAGATCTCGGCGTCGGTCGGCGCCTTCGGGTAGCTGGCGAAGAAATAACCCGTGAGGTCGATGGCGTCGAACCCGGCCTCGGCGGTGAACGTCAGCAGCTGATGCAGGTTCATCGCCTTCGGATTGGTCGGCTCCTTCAATCCGAGGTTCAGCTCGACGTAGAAAGAGTAGGCGTTGAGCGAGGTGCGCAGGCGGGAGATCTTGGCGGCCGGCGCGGACTCGGCGGCGCGGGCGGTCAGGCCGAGCGCGGCGAGCGACAGCCAAGCGGAATGTTTCAGGAAATCGCGACGAGGGGTTGGCATAGGATGGAGAGTGAGAAAACGCGGCAGGATGCAAAAGCGTAAAGGCGAGGAAAGGGACGAGGCATTCTCGGGTTCCGGGTCTCGGGCCTCAGGCCCCTGGTTCAGACACTCAGGTTCAGGCGTCAGACCCGGGACCCGCACCCGTACCCGAAGCACCCGAACCTGAGACCCGATGGCCGAGACCAGAGACCTGAAAATGCATCCCCGGCCAATCCTCCGGTCTCCGGTTTCCGTTTGAAATTACAATTCCCGCATCGGGTAGGGCCAAGCATCCCTGCTTGGCCGCGGCCGACCAAGGATGGTCGGCCCTACATCGGGACAGCTAGGGCATCACGCGGTGCTGCCCCTACCCTCACTACCCTTCCGGCGTAAACCCCAGCACGACATCCCAACGGGCGGACAGTTCGCCGGCCTTGGAGCCTTTGAGCGGATTGAAGTCGAGCGTGACGCTCTCGCGCTGCTTGGCGTCCTTGATGCCCTTATAGACCATGTCGTTGGCGTTGAGTTCATGGCCTTTGATATAGCACTGGGTGATGAGCTCCTTCTTGCCCTTGATCTTGACGGCAAGATGGATGTGCGGCGTGCGCGGCTTGTAAGGCACGGGCTTGATGGTGCGGAACACATACTCGCCGTTCGCACCGGTGAGGAAACGCCCGAAGCCCTGGAAGTTGCCGTCCCGCTTGGCCGCGTTCCCGGTCTTGGTGTGGATGTAGGCGCCGTTGTTGTCCGCCTGCCAGATCTCGACCAACGCGTTGCGCACGGGATCGCCATGCTCGTCGAGGATGCGCCCGGACAGCCAGGCGATCTCGCCGACGGCCGGCGTGATGCCGTTGTTCACGATGATGAGGTCGTTGTCGGTATCGAGCGGGAGCTTGTCGGGGTAGAACGGTCCTTCGGTCTGCTTCGGCGTGCGGGTGAGCGCTTCGGCGAACGCACCGGGCATCGCGAACAGCGCGGCGCCCATGGCCACCTGACGGAGGAAATCACGACGGGCACGCAGATCGGCAGGCAGAGGGGGTAAGGCCATGAGTGTGGAATAAGAGGAAAAGGGCTGAGGGGCAAGGGGG
>RGES01000139.1 GCA_009917805.1 Verrucomicrobiota bacterium | reverse complement strand
CAGCGGCTGGGTCTACGGCGGCGCGCACGGCGAACGCGATTCCTACGGCAACGGCTCGGCCATGCGCGTCTCGCCTGTCGCCTGGGCATTCGACGACCTCGAGACCGTCCTCGAGCACGCGACGCTCACCGCGCGCCCTTCGCATAACCACCCCGAAGGCATCAAAGGAGCGCAAGCCGTGGCGGCGGCGATCTGGACCGCGCGCAAGACTCTTAACCCCGCGGCCGTCCGGGCCGTCGCCGAAAATTTCTACGGCCCCCTGCCCGACCTCGCGCACATCCGGCAGACCCATACCTACAACGAGACCTGCCAAGGCTGCGTGCCCGAGTGCCTCGCCATCGCGGTCGGGACAGCTGACTACGAGTCGGCGGTCCGCTTTGCCGCCTCCGTGCGGGGTGACGCCGACACCCTGGCCGCCATCACCGGTTCCATCAGCCAGGCCCTCTGGGGGGTCCCCAAGGCCATCCGGGAGCAATCCCTGGCCATCGCCGCCCGGTGCTACCCCGGCATGGAACGGACCGTGGCCGAGTTCGAGGCCAAGTTCGGCGGATATTGAGCTTTATATGGCCTTTTTGCCTGTCGGCTTGACAGTGAACAAGTTTTCATCGAACATGCGTTCACTATGGAAGAACTGACCAAGAAGCAGCGGGCCATCCTCGACTACATGAAGGCCCACGTCTCCGAGCACTCCTACTGGCCCAGCATCCGCGACATCCAGGCCAAGTTCCGCTTCGCCTCGACCAACGCCGTCTTCGGCCACCTTCAGGCCCTCGAGCGCAAGGGCGTCCTCCAGCGCATCCCCGGCGCCGCCCGCGCCTACAAGATCGTCCCCGAAGTCCTCGGGGACACCTCCGAGACCGTCATCCGCTACGAAGGCCCCGGCGACGACGCCATCGCCTTCGAGAACGTGAAATTCGCCGGCTCCATCGCCGCCGGCTTCCCCGACTACACCGAGTCCTCCGGCGTGCTTGATTCGATGCAGGTCCCCCTCTCGCCCAGCTCGCGTCGTCGCGCCCCGGAAGCCTTCGCCCTGCGCGTGCGCGGCGATTCGATGATCGACGCCGACATCAACGACGGCGACACGGTCATCGTCGAACCCGGCACCCCGAAGCATGGCGACATCGTCGCCGCGCTCATCGACGGCGAGACGACCCTCAAGCGCCTCATCAAGCAGGGCTCGAAGGTCTACCTCAAGGCCGAGAATCAGAATTACCCGGACCTCATCCCCACCTCTTCGCTCACGATCCAGGGAATCGCGAAGTCGGTGATGAAGCGGATCTGAAGCGGCGCGCCGCCCTTCAGAGCGACCAAGCCTTGAGCTGGGCGTCGATCGCGGCGCCCATCACTTCGTATCCCTTGTTCGTAGGGTGCAGGTAGTCGTTCATGGTTTCCTTCAGGATACTGCCGTCCGCCTCGACGAGCTTATCCGTGAGATCCACGTAGGCATCGGCGATCTGTGGCGCCTGGGCCTTGAGCAGCTGGTTGGTATCCGCCACGCGCTGACGGGTGGCGTCCGGCTTGGCCTGCCGCGGCAGGATCGCGAGCAGCAGGATCTTGGCCTGCGGGGCCTGACGACGCAGTTCGCGGCAGACTTCGGCGACGCCCTCCTCGGTTTCGGCCGGGGGATTGAAGCCGGAAAGATTATTCGTGCCGATAAGCACGACGAAGGCCTTGGGCTTCAGCCCGGCGATCTCGCCATGACGCAGGCGCCAGAGGACGTTCTCCGTGCGGTCCCACCCGTAACCGAGGTTGATCGGGTGATGCGGAGCGATCCACTTCTCCCAGGAGTCCTTGCCGGCGACGCGCTTGGCCTTCGGCTCGCCGGACCAGAAGTGGGTGATCGAATCGCCGAGGAAGACCACATCGGCGCGCATGGCGCCCGGTTGGTTCAGGGCGAGGATCTCCTGATGACGGACCACCCAGTCATAGGATTTCCAGTCGCGGTTCTGGGTCAGCGGCACCAATGCGGTGTTCTTCGGACCCGGACCCGGGACGACCTCGCTGGAGACTTCGCCGATTCGTTTATCACCCTCGAAAGCCGCGGCCTTCACCGTGCCGCCTTCCGCCAGCGCGATCGGCGCCAGGTAGACGCCCGCCGAGAAATCCGGGTCCTTGCCGTTCAGCGTATAACGGATGACCTCCCCGGGCTTATCCGCCTTGATCGCCACGGTCTTGGTCGAAGCATCGAGCGAAAGTTCGAAGGCGAAAGCGACGGACGCGGCCAGGATGGCCACGAGCACGGAGAAGAGGCGAAAGGCTCGCATAGGGGTGCAGGCAAAGTGCCGAACCGCCCCTGCGTGGCAACGCAAACTAGGCCTGCTTCCGGAGCACCAACAGGACATCCGAATACTCCATATCGATCTTCCGGGTCGAGTTCAGGTCGTAATGGAAGTCGTGACAGGCGACCAGACGGAGCGACGGCACCTTGGCGAGCAGCGCCTTGAGCTCGGCGGGCGAATAGGTGCGGAAGTCCCATAGGGTCTCCTCGACGCGGGTCTTGCCCTTCTCGGTGATGCGCATCCGGGTGCGCATGGCTTCGGTGCGCGACTTACGGTCGGCCGGGGCGGACCAGGTATCGCTGACGACGCGGATACCGGGCTTGCGGCCGATCCAGCGTTCATGGTCGGCCGGGGTGTTCTTGTAGTCCGTCAGGTGAAGGCCGAGCAGCAGCAAGCCGCCGGGACGGAGCGCGGCGGCCATGCGACGGAGCGAGCGCACCGCGCCGGCTGCGCCCCGGGGGACCTTGAAATCCTGGAGACGATCGCGCCACACCCTGCCCTTCAGCCCCTTGGCCGCGAGGCGGTGCTTGGCGAAGGCGACCTGGTGCCGGTTGAGGTCGAAACCATGGACGACATGACCACGGGACCCAAGGGATTCGAGCAGCCGGCCGGAACCGCAGGCCGGCTCGAACACGCGCATCGGACCGTCCAGTTTCGGACCATGCTTCTTCATGATGCCCTCGATGAAGCGCGTCTCCTTCTTCGTATAATCCGCATACACCATGTCGTAGTACAACGGCGAGTCGTACCACGCGGTGGAGGATTGTTTGCGGACGGTCACAGCGGCGAGCGGTTAGCGGTTGGCGGATGGGAAAGACAACAAAAGCGGGCAACAAGGGGTCAGCGATAAGAGCAGGAGTCAGGATTTAATCCTAACCGCCAACCGCTTACCGCTAACCGCAGACACCTATGAGTGGCTACTGATAAATCTCCCCGCCCTTTTCGCGGAATTCCTTGGACTTCTCTTCCATGCCCTTCGCGAGCGCGTCGGCTTCGGAGACGCCCTGGGCGTCGGCGAACTTACGGATGTCGTCGGAGATGCGCATGGAGCAGAAGTTCGGTCCGCACATGGAGCAGAAGTGGGCGGTCTTGGCGGATTCCTGCGGCAGGGTCTCGTCGTGGTATTCCTGGGCACGCTCCGGATCGAGGGCCAGGGCGAACTGGTCGGGCCAGCGGAACTCGAAGCGGGCCTTGGAGAGCGCGTTATCGCGGATCTGCGCCGCGGGGTGTCCCTTGGCCAGATCGGCGGCGTGGGCGGCGATCTTGTAGGCGATGACGCCCTCGCGGACGTCGTTCTTGTTCGGCAGGCCGAGGTGTTCCTTCGGCGTGACGTAGCAGAGCATCGCGGTGCCGTACCAGCCGATCATCGCGGCGCCGATGGCGGACGTGATGTGGTCGTAGCCCGGGGCGATGTCGGTCGTGAGGGGTCCGAGCGTGTAGAACGGGGCCTCGTGGCACCACTCGAGCTGCTTGTCCATGTTCTCCTTGATCATGTGCATCGGCACGTGGCCGGGGCCTTCGTTCATGACCTGGACGCCACGCTCCCAGGCGCGGGTGGTGAGCTCACCCTGCGTCTTGAGCTCGGCGAACTGGGCCTCGTCGTTGGCGTCGGCGATCGAACCGGGACGGAGGCCGTCGCCGATCGAGAAGCTGACGTCATACGCGGCCATGATGTCGCAGATGTCGTCCCAGTGGGCGTAGAGGAAGTTCTCCTTGTGGTGCGAGAGGCACCACTTCGCCATGATGGAACCGCCGCGGGAGACGATGCCGGTGACGCGTCGGGCGGTCAGCGGAATGTACGCCAGGCGGACGCCGGCGTGGATCGTGAAGTAGTCGACGCCCTGCTCGGCCTGCTCGATGAGCGTGTCGCGGAAGATCTCCCAGGTCAGGTCTTCGGCGCGGCCGTTGACCTTCTCGAGGGC
>RGES01000138.1 GCA_009917805.1 Verrucomicrobiota bacterium | reverse complement strand
ACCGGCAGGTGCGTGACGCCATGCTTCTTGATCCAGAACGGCTGACGGCCCATCGAGCCGCAGACGAGCGGGCGGCACTCGACGCCCTGGGCGAGGAGGTGCTTCGAGACCTCGAGACGGTTCTTGGCGTAGGTTCCGAAGGAGAAGCTCGAGACGAAGCCGCCTTCGCTGGACTGGGACCAGAATTCCGGAAGGGCCTGGCGATAGAGCTCGAAGTTGCGGGCGCGGACCTTGGCGATCTCCGGGAGGCGCTTCAGCTGCAGGCGGCCGAGGTAGGCGTTGAGGTCGGTCGAACGCAGGTTGTAACCGGCGTAGTAGAAGCTGTAGAACTCGCGGAAGTCATCGATCGCGAATTCCTTCTTCCAGGCTTGGCGATCGGTTTCCGGCACGTCGCGCGACCAGCCGTGGGAGCGGATGGAGAGCATCACGCTGTAGAGCTTGTCGTCGCTCGTGGTGATGGCGCCGCCTTCGATGGTCGAGATGTGGTGGCCGTAGTAGAAGGAGAACGAGCCGGCGAGGGAGAGCGCGCCGGTCTTGATGCCCTTGTATTCGGAGCCGAGGGCCTCGCAGGCGTCCTCGATGACCAGGCAGCCGTGCTGGGCGCAGAGGCGGCGGATGGCGTCCATCTGGTTCGGGTGGCCGAGGATGTGGACGAGGATGAGGAGCGCAGGCTGCTCCTTCTTGAGGAGCTGCTCGAGGTGGTTGAGGTCGACGCCGAGGTCCTTGGCGTCGGAGTCGCAGAGGAAGCACTCGAAGCCCATCTGCACGAAGGGCGAAAGGGTCGTGATCCAGGAGACCGCGGGGACGATGACCTTCTTGTTCCGCAGGTAGCCGGCCTCGAGGAGGCTGTAGGCCATGAGCAGGTTCGCGGAGGAACCGCTGTTCACCATGATGCTGTACTTCGTGCCGGTGTAGGCGGCGAACTCGGCCTCGAACTGGCGGGTCAAGGGGCCCTTGGTGACCTGGTGCCCTTCCTTGAGCCATTCGGCGAGGGAAGCCATCTCCTCGGCGGAGATCGTGTTGTCGGCCAGCTTGACGGTGCGCTTAGTCATTAGATTGGAAGGTGGGCTTGGGGTAGAAAATCCGGCGTAGACCGCCCAAGATGCGAGCGCCCAGTTGCAGGACTTTTAGGAACACATATGCGAGCAGGTCGAGCCGAAGCCGTCGGACCAGCAAGGTCATGACGTAATAATTGCGGGACTGCTGGTAGGCCTTGCGCAGCGCGCGATGGCGGGCGGCGTCCTTCCGCGCGTCGATCGTGATGGAACCGTCGTGGGACGAGAACACCACCAGCGGCTCGGCGACATAACCGTACTTCGGGTAACGCAAGGTGGCCATGGCGCTCATGAGCCAATCGGGGCCCACGCCACGGTATTCATGCCGGGCGAACGGGACGGCGCCGACATAAAGCTGATCAAGCACCTCTTTCTTCCGGATGATCAGGGCGCAGGGGGAGATCAGGCCGTTGATCTGGTGGCGCATGTACCCCCGGACCGAGTGGACGCCCGTGGGGCCGAGGTTGGAAAAGAGATGGCTGAGGGTCTTGCCGGTCGCTTCGTCCCGGACCTCCGCGACCGACATCGTGAAGGCGACGTCCGGCCCCATGAGCGCCATGCATTTCTCGATGAACTGCGGACGCATGAAGTCGTCGTCGAAATTCAGATGGATGAACTCGCCTTTCGCGGCGAGCACGCCGTCGAGCCAGCAGAAATGGACGCCTCGATCCTCTTCCCGGCGCAGGTAGCGGATCCGGTCGCCGAAAGAGGCGGCCACCGCCGGGGTGTCGTCGGAGCTGCCGTGGTCGACCACGATGACCTCGCAGGCCTGGGTCTGCGCGAGGGCGGACTCGACGCACCGACGCAGCATGGCCGACCGGTTGAAGGTTGGGATGACGATGGTGACGAGCGGGACGGTCATCGGCCGAGAATCTGACGGAGCATCGCGGTGTCCGCAACCAAGGAGGTCGGGGTGCCGGTCGACGCCGGGATGATGCGGAGGGGCTGCGGCGCGAGCGACTGGACGAAGTCGGCGATACGCGTGCCGCGGCCGGAGCCGATGTTGACGATGCCGGCGGCCCGGCGTTCGGCGAGGTCGGCGATGGCGGCGACGAGGTCATCGGCCAAGGAGAGGTCGCGCACGTCGTCCACGCCGTGCAACGGGAACGGCTGGGCGAGGTCTTCGGTCGCGAAACGGCGCTGGAGCGTCGGGTAGAGGAACGAGCCCGTCTGCTCGGGATGATAGAAGCTGAAGATGCGTCCGACGCACCACGGCAGGCCGGCGGGACCGGCGGAAGTCTCGACGACCTGCTCGCCCATGCGCTTGGACAGGCCGTAAGGATTGATCGGACTGACCGGCGCGTCTTCGCGCAGAGGCTCGGGCTGCGGACGGTAGACGTGGCTGCTGCTCGCGTAGAAAAGCCAAGGCTTCCGACCGCTGGCGGCCAGGGCGGAGACGAGGTTGGCCGTGCCGCCGACGTTGACGCGGAAGGCACGGGCCGGATCGGCCTGGACGGTCTGGGTCGGAACGACGGCGGCGAAGTGCAGGACGGCGTCCGCCTGAGCCTCGCCGGCCCAGGCCTGGAGGGCGGCGAGGTCGCAGACGTCGCCCGCGTAGGAGCTGACCTCATGACCCCGCGCGAGCAGTTGCTTGATGGCAATCCGGCCCAAGATGCCCCGTCCTCCAGTAAGACCGATCCGCATGCCTCCACAAGAGGAGCGGGGGGGACGTCTTTCAATCAGAAAGCCTCTATTAATAAGGGGTTGCCTCCGCTTCGAGGGCCGTAGGCAATGTCCGCGCCTTCATGTCAGCCAAGCCGACACTCAGCGTGGTCGTCCCCACCTATAACTGCGCTCCGCTGATGGAACGGCACCTGGCGTCCTTGGCGCGATGGGCGGACCTCGCGGACGAGATCATCGTCGTGGACAGCCGGTCGACGGACGGGACGCTCGACATCCTCCGCCAGCGGCTCCGGCACCCGAACCTCCGGATCATCGAGCGCGAGCGCGGCCTCTATCAGTCATGGAACGAAGGCATCGCCGCGACGACGGGCGACTGGATCTATATCAGCACCGCCGGCGACACCATCGAACGCGGCCACCTGCTCCACCTCCTCGACCTCGGGGAACGCGCCGCCGCCGACGTCGTCATCAGCCCGCCGCGCTTCGTCGACGAAGCCGGCGCTCCCTGCGAAGACCTCGGCTGGCCTCCTTCCGAAGTCATCGCCGGCTCCGGATTGAAAGCGCCGTTCGTCCTCACGGCCGAAGCCGGCTTCGTCCTGACTTTCGTGCATTGCCCGAGCGCGCTGCTCGGAAGTTCGGCCTCGAACCTTTACCGCGGGGCTCACCTGCGCGCGCGCCCCTTCCCGTCCGAGTTCAAAGGAGCCGGTGATTCCGTCTGGATCCTCCGGCACGCCGCGGAGAGCCGTCTTTGCTTCACGCCGCAGGCCGGTTCGACCTTCTGCGTGCACCCCAAGGAAGAAGAAATCCACGGCGCGAAACTGGCGGAACTGGTGGCCAAGGTCCTCGTCGAGAAAGACGCCGCCCTCGCGCAGCCGGGCGTCGCCGGGGAGCTGGTCCAAGCCCTCGCCGACGAAAACCGGCTCTTCGCCGAGGTCCAGGCCGTGCATCGCGAGCGCCGCCGGCTTTGGCATGCGCGCCCTCGGACGATTCCAAGCGTGTGGGCCTGGGCCGGCCTGACCTTGGCGTATTTCCGCAAGCGGGCACAGCTCAAGGGGCTGCGTCGCCGCATCCGTGGGAAATTCCTTCCCGCCGCCTGCTATCGGCCGGTCGGCGACGAGGCCCGAGGCTGATCCCAGCCGCAGCCCTCTTCTTCATGAAAAAACACCGCTTCCATGGACAGTTCGATCCTCCGGTAGACCAATACCTCTTCGAGCGCTTCTTCCCGACGCTTCGAGGCGGCGTCTCCTTGGAATGCGGAGCCCAGGATGGCCTTGCCGACAGCAGCTGTCTCTTCTTCGAAGAAAGCCGGGGCTGGCAAGGCGTCAACGTCGAGGCCTCTCCGCCCATCTTCGATCGGCTTCGCCGCAACCGGCCTCGCTCCACCAACCTCAACGTGGCTCTCTCCAATCAGTCCGGCATCGCCCGTTTCACGCACGTGGTCTCGCCGCAGTACGGGGATAACTTCGGCAACGGTAGCCTGACGCACCTTCCGGCGCACCGCGACGCCCTTGCCAAGGAAGGCTGCCAGTTCGTGGAACATGAGGTGCG
>RGES01000137.1 GCA_009917805.1 Verrucomicrobiota bacterium | reverse complement strand
GTGTCGCGCAGGCGCCAGATGTCGCCCTTGCCCTTTTCGCTCGTGCACGCGTAGAGGGCGCCGTGGGCGAAGAGGAGGCCGTGGCAGCCGATGGCCTTCGTGTCGATCTTGGTCACGACCGGCTTCGTCGGATCCTTGAGGGAGATGCGCCAGAGCACGCCGCCTTGGTCGCCGGCGACGAGGTCGCCTTCGGGCGAGACCGCGAGGGAGACCCAGGAACCCTGTTCCGGCTTCGGGACGGTGTAGAGAAGCTCGGCCTTGAAGCCCGGGCGGAGGATGAGTTCGTCGGCGGCGGCGACGGAGGTGGTCGGCGTGCGCTTGCCGTTCTTCGCGGCGGCTTTCTTCGCGTTGTCGAACGGCGTGCCCCAGGGCGCCTCGCCCATCTTCTTCACGACCGTCGCGGCGGTCCACTTCGCGTCGTCGAAGCCCGTGGCTTCCCAGCCCGCGGCGGGCTTGGCGAGGGACGTCTTCCAGTTGGCGCCGGATTCGGCGAGCACCGTCTTGCCGGCCGTGAGGCGGAAGGACATCGCGGCGATGCCGCCGTCATTGCGGGCGAGGACCGCGATCGTGTTCACGCCGGCCTTGAGGTCGGCGCCGACTTCGGCGGTGAAGGCCTGGGCCCAGTCGTCGGAGCCGCCGAGCTGCTTGCCGTTCAGCCAGACCACGCAGTGGTTGTCGGCGGTCGACTGCAGCTGGGCCTTGGCCGGGACTTCCTTCAGCTCGAAGGAGGTGCGGAACCAGACTTCCTGTTTGGCGACGTTGTTCTTCGCCCCCCAGATCCAGAAGGTGTCGGCGGAGGCGAGCGTCGAGACGAAGCACGCGAGGAGTGCGGTGATGAGGCGGAGCGACATAAGCTGAGGAAAGGGGTAGGGACGGGGGTAGGGGTAGGCCTTAAATAGAGGGTTGGCTGGCAGGAGGCACGGAGGAAAAGAGGAATAATCTGAGCATGGAGTATCGAGTATGGAGTATGGGCGCGGCGAACTGGGTAGGGCCGACCATCCTTGGTCGGCCGCGGTCGAGCAGGGATGCTCGACCCTACCCTCAGGATTGCGGACGGCGGGAAGCGGGGTAGTCCTCGGTCATGCGGATCCTGGTCTTACTGATGACATTGGCGGGCATGGCTTCGGCCTGGGCGGAGTCGCCCCGGCCTTTGTTCACTTACCGCGTGCTGCTGAAGTCGCTCCGCAAGGAGCCGGGGAACACGCCGGAGAAGCGGGCGGCCGACATGAAGGTCGTCATCCCGGAGGACATCCGTCCGTGGACCGAGATCAGCCTGCCGCTCTCGTCGGCCGGCTATAACTACCTCAACGGCGACACGCCGCTGGAATACTGCAAGCGCTTCGACCAGCTAGGCTATCGCTTCCGGATCGAGATCGCCGACCCGGGGATTCCTGATCCGCCCGACAAGCGTCGCTGGTTCCGGCCGGAGGAGATCCGCGAGATCCTGCGCGCGTGTCCGAACTGCACCGGCGCCGAGACCGGCGAGACCTTCTGGGCGTTCACCGGAGGCGAGAATCCGTCGAAGGACCAGTGGCTGATGGACGTGCTTAAAGTCTGCGCGGAGGAGCGACGCACCTTCCTGCTCGGCGAAGGCACCTGGAATCTCGGGCATTGGACGCGTTTCTTCGCGAAGCATCACGACGAGCTGAAGGCCGACGGCCTCGGTCGTTCGCTGTTTGCGTTGCACAAGAACACCAAGCCGTGGGCGACGTTGCAGAACGTCGGGGCGCTGCAGGGCGCCTGGATGACCGGGCTCATCGGCGACTACGGCATCTGGAACGACGAGTGGTGCTGGACGTATTCGTCGTTCGGCCATGCCGGGCAGCTCCCCGCTTACGACAAGAAGCAGCGCAACCATGAGAAGGTGCCGTACACGTTCTTCCTGCGCCAGTGGCTCTGGGGCATCTCGCAGGGCGGCCGGATCTCCTTCACCGAACAGCCGCTCGCGTTCACGCGCGAAGGCGGGGCGAACTCCACCTTTTCGAAATACCTCCACCCGTTCATCAAGGGCCTGGGCGAGCACCGCATCCTGCCTTCGCGCGAAGCCGTGCTGAGGAAGACCAAGGCCGTCGTCGACCCGTTCGGCACGTATGCGACGGCCAAGGGTCCGTGGACGTACGACCCGCGCAAGGTCTTCTTCACGTGGCTCGACGAGCCCGTCGTGTTCGCGCCGAAGTCCTATGACCCCTTCACCGTGCTTTTCCGCAGCACCTACGGCTTCACGCCGGAGTACGACGGCACCAAGGCCGCCGGCGGGATGTTCCCGCGCGAGCCCTCGCTGCCGGATCGCCTGACACGGGAGACGTTGCCGAACACCGCGCGCTATTATGCCGTGCCGATCCTGGCGTCTGCGAGCGACGAAACCCCCGCCGGCATGAAGCGACTCAAGCTCACCGAACTGCGGACCGATGCGGCGGTCAAGGGCGCCTACGATGGTCTTTATCCGGCCGACCCCAGCGTCGCGTACGCCACCGAGGTCGACGACAGCTTCTTCGTCCTCAACGGCAGCGAAAACCGGGATGTCGACCAGCGCTTCGAATTGCCGCTCGGCGGCGTGATCATGGCCATGCAGGGCGACCTGCCGTTCCAGAACATCCTCTTCGGCAAGCGCGAAGGCGCCGACCGTTATTGGTTCCAGGCCAACGGCTACCACGGCGACGGCAAGACCTCCGGCCAGAAATATGTCAGCGCGCCCAAGCCCACCGTCGTGACCTTCCGCAGCAAGGTCGCGCCGGTCATCAAGGCCGAAGCCGGCATGGAGACGCGCCTGAGCGTCGTGAAGCCGTGGGATGCGAGCACGCAGACGATCACCGTCGGCTTCGACCACGCCGCCGGCGCGGTGAATTTCACGGTCGGGGTGAAGTGAGCGAAGGCGCGGGGCGCAGGGTAGGGCCGACCATCCTTGGTCGGCCGCGGCCAAGCAGGGATGCTTGGCCCTACCTAGAGACGTTGGACGCGTCGCCGACGCGTCCCTACCTCAGGATGCTGCGAATCGCGTCGAGGCGCGAGGTGTCGGGCTGGCCGGAAGGGGTCCAGGTCGGGCAGAGCCAGCCGCCTTCGTCGTGCTCGTTCCAGGCGTAGACGATGATCGTGTTGGCCGGGCAGACGGACGGGTTGGCCTTCACGAAGGCGACGGCGCGGCCGAGGTGCGCGGCGATTTCGTCCGGCGTGGCCGTCGCGGGGAAGGTCTTCTGCTGGGCGTAGCCGGGATTCTTTTCCCACGAGACCGGATGATCCTGACGCGGGCGCTTGTCCCAGCCCGTCGTCACCAGCGGCACGTAGGGCGTCTTGGTCGCGAGCGCGTTGGCCCAGGCGTGTTGCTCGAACTCGGCGACGTATTTCGCGAAGACCGGTTCGGTGCCCGGGTGGGGAGGCCGATCGCCTTGGCCGCCGTCCGGAGTTCGTCGAAGCGCTGCTTCACCGTCGCGTGCTCGGTCTTCAGGTCGAAGGCGTAGACCAAGGGACGTCCAGCGACCTGCTGATAGCCCGGCTCCTTGAGCAGTTTCAGCGTGCGGTCGCGTTCGGCGGGCCAGCGTGCGGCCGGAACCGAGAGCGTCTGGTGCAGGATGAGGCAGAAGCCGAGGTCGCCCCGTCGCGGGCTGCGCAGGTAGCGGCCGAGGGCCGAGCTCATCGCGTCGGTTTCCGGGTAGGTGAGGAATGCCCAATAATCCAGGCCGGCCTGTTTCGCATAGGCGATCTCTTGCTCCATGACGCCGTCGGCGGAGGCGTCGATATGCGCGCGGGCGGAGGCGTCGAGCGTGGCGAACCACGGCAGGCGGAAGCGATGCTTCTCCGGGCTCAGCGTCTGTTCGACTTGGGCCGTCACGCCGCCGCCGCTCCACGCGTCCCAGCGGATCGCACCGACCGTCGGGCGCTCGGCCGCGAGGAGCGCGAAGGGAAGGAGCAGAAGGGTGAGCAGGGGACGGGGCACGAGGGTAAGATGCGGCGGAGACGCGAGGGGGCAAGTGGGCATGGTGACATGGGGCCCGTTTGAGAGTATCGAGTATGGAGTATCGAGTATGGAGTATGGGCACGGCACCGGGTGGGAGGTGGCCGGATGAGATACAGCGCTCAAAGGGAGCAGCACAGGGAAACCGGATGATTAGCGGGGACATAGGACCGAAGCATCCATTCCGGTTTCCGGTCTCCCCTTGAGTTGCCGCCTCTGGCTTATTCCGTCCTCGACTTAGTGATCCATTCCGCATGGGCACAAAAAAGGACAGCACGTGGTGCTGTCCCTACCT
>RGES01000136.1 GCA_009917805.1 Verrucomicrobiota bacterium | reverse complement strand
GCGTCTGGGTGCGCACCAAGGATTGGGTCGCCCATTGGAACGCCCCCGGCACCCCCGGCCGCTTCCAGCTGATCGTCAACGGCCAGCCCCTCGCCGCCGAATTCGGCACGAAGGGCGCGGAGTGGCATTGGCAGGAAGGCGGCAAAGTCACGCTGCCCGCGGGCGACGTGAAGCTCGCCCTGCATGACCTCACCGGTTTCGCCGGCCGCGCCGACGCCATCCTCTTCAGCAAGGACGCCGCGTTCACCCCGCCCGAAGGCGAAGCGCTCGTCGCCGCCCGCTCGAAGTGGAACAGCCCCAAGGGCGCCGAAGACCAGGGCGAGTTCGACCTCGTCGTCGTCGGCGGCGGTTACGGCGGCATGGGCGCCGCGCTCTCCGCTTCCCGTCAGTCCCTCAAGGTGGCCTTCCTCCAGGATCGTTTCGTCCTCGGCGGCAACGGCAGCTCCGAGATCGGCGTCTGGGCGATGGGCGGCACCACGCGCGGCAAATACCCGCACCTCGGCGAGATCATCGAGGAGATCGGCGACCGCTCGCCGGACAGCCCGGGCCGCGTCGACAGCTTCGGCGACGACCTGAAGGAAAAGGTCGTCCGCAACGAGAAGAACATCTCCCTCTTCCTCGGCCACTTCGCCACCGGCGTCGTCATGGACGGCAACCGCATCGCCGCCGTGAAGGCCATCGACGTCAAGACCGGCCGCGAGAAGGTCTTCCGCGCCAAGTTCGTGGCGGACACCACCGGCCACGGCTGGGTCGGCGCCTACGCCGGCGCCAAGTACCAGGTCGAAAAGGACAAGCGCATGGGCATGTCCAACATGTGGTTCTACCAGGACGTAGACCAGGCCGTAAGCTGGCCCGCCACCCCGTGGGCGCTGCCGCTCGAGCTCGGCGATTTCCCGCCCCTCCAGAAGTCGAAGTCCAAGATCGACGACAAGCCCTTCATGAAGGCCGAATGGTTCTGGGAGTCCGGCTTCGACAAGGACCCGATCAAGGACCTCGAGTACATCCGCGACTGGAACTTCCGCGCCATCTACGGCGCCTTCTCCGCGCTCAAGAACGGCCCCGAGAAGGACAAGTACGCCCACGCCGACCTCAAGTGGGCCTCGCACGTCGGCGGCCCCCGCGAGTCGCGCCTGCTCACCGGTGACATCGTCCTGACCAAGCAGGACATCGTCGAGCGCAAGGAGTTCGACGACGGTTGCGTGCCGACCACCTGGGACATCGACCTGCACTACGCCCGCGAACAGTACGCCAAGAAGTTCCCGGACAATCCGTTCATCTCCCGCGCGGCCTTCGGCTACGTCGGCCCGGACGGCAAGCACGTCGCCGCCGTCGACCGCCGCAACGGCTACCCGCTGCCGTACCGCCTGTTCTACTCCCAGAACATCGGCAATCTCTTCATGGCCGGCCGCCACATCTCCGTCACCCATGAGGCCCTCGGCACCATCCGCGTCATGCGCACCATCGGCATGATGGGGGAGGTCGTCGGCAAGGCCGCCTACCTCGCCGTCCGCGAGAACACCGACCCCCGCGGCGTCTACCAGAAGCACCTGCCTGACCTGATCAAGCTGATGGAACAGCCCGGCCGCATGCGCCGCAGCGACCTCCGGAGCGACCTCTTCCTCGACACCTCGATCGCCGACTTCCGGGAGCTTCCGGTGGCCCGCATGAACCTCGACCTCACCAAGGGCACCCCCACGAAGCTCAGCGACGAAGACGCCAAGGAAATCGCGAAGCTGGGCGGCATCGTGCTCGACGACTCGCAGGCGAAGTTCGAAGGCAAGTGGACCCAAGGCCAGGGACTCGCTCACCTCGGCGCCGGTTACCACTACGCCGCCGGCAACGGCAACCGCGCCACCTTCACCTTCGAGGTCAAGGACGCCGGCAAATACGAGCTCCGCGGCTATTGGCAGGGCCATGAGAACCGCTCCGGCAACGCCTTGCTGACCCTCAACCGCGCCGGTGAGAAGCCCGTCGCGCTCCGCCTCAACCAGAAGGTCGGCGAGATCGAGAAGCCGGTCTCCCTCGGCAAGTTCCAGTTCGCCGCCGGCACGCACACCCTCGTCCTCTCGACCGACGGCGCCAAGGGCAACGTGCAGGCCGACGCCTTCCAGCTGATCCTCGCCGACTAAGCGATGCCGTCGCCTCGCGTCAGCGCCTGGCTGGTCAAAGGCTGGCGCCTCGCGGCGTTGCTGCTGGCCGCCTTGCTGCTGCAGCGCACCACGCCCCTCGCGGAATCCGCCCTGACGCGCCTGGGGCTCGACGACGCCAAGGCGTTCTTCCCCGGCGCCAAGCGGCTGAAGTCCGGCCCCAGCCAGACGCTCCTCGTCCAGGACCAGTTCGGCAACCGGCTCGGTCGCCTGGTCACGACCGCCCCGGACGCCGACAGCATCCTGGGCTACGCGGGCCCGAGCAACGTCCTCGTGGCCCTCGACAACCAAGAGAAGATCGTCGGCACCCGCATCCTTTCGAGCGAGGACACCCCGGAACACGTCGACAAATTGCGCGGCAACCCGGCGTTCGAGAAGTCCTTCAAGGATTGGCGCCCGACGACGCAACCGGCGCCGAAGCTCGAGGCCTACGCGGGCTCGACGCTGACCGCCTACGCGATCGCGGAGTCGATCCAGAAGCGCCTTTCGGGCAACTACGTCTCGTTGCGTTTCCCCACCGCGCTCACGCTCAAGGAAATCCAGGGCGCAGGCTTTCCTGACGCGACCGGCTTCGAGCCCAACGTCCCGCGCCTCGGGTGGAATCTCGTCCGCGGAGCGAACCGCGCCCATCTCGGCTATGTCGTCCGTTCCTCGCCTTCCGCCGACGAGGTCATCGGTTACGCCGGACCGAGCGAGACGCTCATCGCCGTGGAGACGGACGGCCTGCGCCTGCGTCAGGTCATGCTGCGCACGACCTACGATACCGCCGACTACGTCAGCCGGATCAAGGATCAGGAGCCCGACCCGCAAGGACGCACCTTCTTCAAGGACCTGACGAAGTGGAACACCCGCGAGTGGGCGGAGTTCGACTTCCGCAAGGGCGAGCTCGACACCGTCGCCGGCGCGACGCTCACGAGCTACGCGATCGCCAAGGGGCTCCAGACACGCTTCGCCGATGACGCGCATGGCGGCCGCCGCGAGAAGCAGGACGCGCAGCAGAAGCTGCAGTCCGTGGCGCTCTGGTGCTTCCTCGCCGGCGCCTTGCTGATGACCTTCACGCCGCTGCACGGTCGTCCGGTCGTCCGGACGCTCTGGCAGGTCCTGCTCGTCGGCGGCCTGGGTCTGTGGCTGGGCCAGCTGCTTTCGCTCTCCCTCCTCGCCGGTTGGGCCCGCCACGGGATCCCTTGGGCCCAGGCGCCGGCCTTATTGGTCCTAGGGGGTGTCGCCCTCCTGGTGCCTTGGGCCTCTCGTCGCCAACTGTACTGCCACCACGCCTGCCCTCATGGGGCCGCCCAGGAGCTCCTAGGAGGCCTTAAGAGGCTACATGTGGCCTTGCCTGCCCGCTGGCATGCCTGGCTGGGCAAAATGCCCGCTATCGCCCTTGCCGGGGCCTTTCTGGCCGCTTTGGCCTGGCCCCGCTGGAATCTCGGCCAGGTCGAACCCTTCGATGCCTGGGTCCTCGGGGTCGGGGTCGCGATTCCCCTGACCTTGGCGATCGTCGGGCTGGTGGCTTCCGTCTTCGTCCCGCAGGCCTACTGCAAGTACGGCTGCCCGACCGGGGCGCTCTTCAAGTTCGTGCGTTCCGCGAACCAAGCCGAGACCTGGGGCCGTCGCGATACCTGGGCGGCCGTCGTCCTGGCGCTCGGCGCGGGGGTGGTCACCGAACTCCATGGCGCGGCCTTCGGCACGACCTGGACCGTGAAGGTGCGCGGCAGCGACGTCGACGCCGAGATCCTCAAGCGCGAACTCGAGGCCGAGATCAACCGCGTCGAGTTCTCGCTCTCCCACTGGCGTGAGTCGTCCGCGACCGCCGACTTCAACCACCTCGAATCCGTCCAGCCCTTCGGCATCTCGCAGGAACTCGCCGACACCGTGGAGTTCGCGCTGAAGCTCAGCGCCGCGACCGGCGGGACGTATGACATCACCGTCGCGCCGCTGACCAGCCTGTGGGGTTACGGCCCGGCGGGCAAGCTGCCCGATCCGACGCCCGAGCAGCTCAAGGCCGCGCTGGCGAAGGTCGGCTGGCAGAAGCTGCGCCTCGACAAGGAGAACCTCACCCTGGCCAAGAGTCACGAAGGCGTGAACCTCGACCTGGGCTCCGTGCTGCAAGGGTATGCCGCGGATCGCGCCGCGGCCATCCTC
>RGES01000135.1 GCA_009917805.1 Verrucomicrobiota bacterium | reverse complement strand
GACGAACAGGCCGAAGGCCAGCTGGCCGCCTTGGAGTTCGCGCAGGAGCGGCTGCCGCCAGCGCCAGACGAGCGCGAGGACCGCCAGAGCGAGGAAGATGAGGAACGGCCGGACGTCATGTTCGGCGCCCAGGCCCCAGGCGGCGCCCTTGTTGCCGACGTGCACGATCCAGAGACGGTCGAACAGCTGGATCGGCGAGCGTTCCGGATCGGCGCCCGGATGATAGACCCAGTCGTTCGGAAAGCGGAGGGGGAATCTCCGCACCACGAGCAGCTTGGTCGCGACGTCCACGACGATCGCGACCACGCAGACCGCCCAGAAGGACAGATAAGGGCGGAGGCGGGACAGCATGAGCCTCGGGCCGCTCAGGAGTCGCTGGGCTCGTCTTCGCCGCCGCCGCCGCCGGTGCCGAAGCCGACTTCGTCGCCGATCTCGCCGAGCGGGTTGCCGCCACGGCGGCGATGGGCGCGTCGGTTGCGTTCGAGTTCCTTCTGGCCTTCGAGCGAGTAGCGGGTGAACGGCACGGCGATGAGGCGAGCGGCCGGGATCGGCTTGCCGGTGATCTCACAGGTACCGTACGAGCCCTTCTTCATGCGTTCGATCGCGTCGGCGATCTCCTTCAGGGCTTCCTGCTCGTTAGAGATGAGCGAGAGCGCGAAGTCGCGGTCCGCGGTGTCCGTACCGGCGTCGGCGAGGTGCTGCGAGTAGCCGGAAAGGTCGCCGGCGTCGTCCTTGCCGGACTTCTTGAGCGCTTCCTCGGAGTGGAAGGCGAGGCCCTTGTGGAGCGCGTCGCGCATGTCGACCAGGAGACGGTAGTAGCGGCGGAACTTCTCGGGGACCTGCTTGGACTCGTCGACGAAGCCTTCGCCCTTGCGGAAAGGATTGGAACCGCCGAGGAGGTCGGCGATGGAAGCGGTGGCGATGCTGTTCGAGCGGTTGCCCTGCGAACGCGCGGCGGCCGCGGCCTTCTCGCGCGCCTTGCGTTCTTCGTCCGGGACCCAGACGTTGAGCTTGGACTTCGACTTGTTGCGCTTCTCGAGGTAGGCCTTGAGGTCGTTGATCGTGTAGAACTGCAGCTTCTGGCGCGGCGCGACGACCAAGGCGTCGCCCTGATGATGCTCGTCGCGGTGCTTGTTGAGCAGGCCCTTCTGCACGGCGTGGTCCACCTTGGGAGTCTTCGCGCCCTTGGCGCCCTTGGCGGCCGGCGCGGCGGGCGCAGCCTTCGCGTTCTTCGCGGGAGCGACCGGCGCGGCCTTGGCGCCCTTGCCCTTGGCGACCGGAGCCGCGACGCCCTTGGCGCCCTTGACCGGAGCGGCGGGCTTGCCCTTGGCGGGCGCGGCCTTCGCGACCGGCTTCGGCGCAGGCTTGGCCGCCGGCTTCGGCTTGGCCTTGGCGGCGGGCGCGGGCTTCTTGGCGGACTTCTTGGGATCGTTTTTCTTGGGCATCGGAAAGGTGGGTCAGAGTTGCGGGTACTTGGCGAGGAGAGCTTCGCGGCAGCGTGGAGATACCATACCAAATCTGCCGGCTTCCACAAGAGCGGGCACCCATCGCCAGGAACGGGGGCAACGGACGCCGTCGGCCTTGTCGACGGCGAAGGCCAAGGCGGCGCCGGCCTGCGGCCTGAGCTGGACCGAGGAGACGATCCAAAGCTCGGCCAGGAGGGCCTGGTGGGCGACCAGCAGGGCGAAATCGGCGTCCGCCGGGTCACCGGTGACGATGACCGAGGCTTCCAGCGACTGGCCGATCTTCTTGTCCTGACGGAGACGCTCCATCGGGACGTTGACCTGGGCGGCCAGCGCCTGGATGCGGGCGACGGCGGCATGGGCGGCCTGGCCGGCGGCATCTTCCCAGCGGGCGTCGATGGCGGGCCAGTCCTGCAGGTGCACGTTGGCGGCGTCGGTGTATTCGGACCTGGCGTTGAGGTGCGACCAGGCTTCGTCCGCGGTGAACGGCACGAACGGCGCGATGAGCTTCAGGTAGGCGCGCAGGACGATGTCGATCGCGGTCTGCGTCGAGCGGCGCATCGGGTCGTCGGGCGCGGTGGTGTAGAGGCGGTCCTTCACCACGTTGTGGTAGGTGGCCGAGAGCGTGCCGGTCGTGAAGCCGGCGAGGGCCGCGGCGGCGCGGTGGAACTCGTTGCGCTCGCACGCGTCGGTGACCTCGCGGACGAGCTTGGCGGTCTCGACGAGCACCCAGCGGTCGATGGCGGTCATCTTCTCCACCGGCACGGCGTGCTTCGCGGCGTCGAAGTCGAACAGGTTGCCGAGCTGGTAGCGCAGCGAATTGCGCATGCTGCGGTACTGGTTGGAGATGGTCTCGAAGATCGCGTCGGAGAGCGGGATGTCGCTCTGGTAGTTCTCGGAGGCGACCCAGAGGCGCACGATGTCAGCGCCGTACTTCTTGACGTAGTCGTCGGCGGTCTGCGGCTTGCCGTCGGACTTGGAGATCTTCTGGCGCTTCTCGTTCACGACGAAGCCGTGGGTGAGGACGGCGCGGTAAGGAGCGGAGCCCTTGACGGCGACGGCGGTCCAGAGCGAGGACTGGAACCAGCCGCGGTGCTGGTCGGAGCCTTCGAGGTAGAGGTCGGCCGGCCAGTGCAGGTCCTTGTGCTTGGCGCAGACGGCGAGGTGGCTGGAACCGGAATCGATCCACACGTCGAGCGTGTCGGTGCCCTTGCGGAGGTCCTTCGGCCAGGAGGCGGGCACGGGCGCGCCGGCGAGGACTTCCTCGACGGAGGCGGCCCACCACCAATCGCCGCCGCGCGTGGCGACCTGCTGGGCGACGTGACGCACGACGCCGGCGTCGAGGTAGGATTCGCCCTTGGACGGGGAATAGAAAGCCGGGATCGGCACGCCCCAGGCGCGCTGACGCGAGATGCACCAATCCGGACGGCCTTCGAGGGCGGCGCGGATGCGGTTCTCGCCGGAGGCCGGGATCCACTTCACGTCGCCGACGGCGGCGAGGGCCTGCTTGCGCAGGTCGCCGCGGTCGAGGCCGACGAACCACTGGTCGAGCGCGCGGAAGACGACGGGCGTCTTGGAGCGCCAGCAATGCGGATAGGAATGCTCGAAGCTCTGCGCCTTGAGCAGCGCGCCCTTGGACTTGAGCAGCTCGAGCACGGCGATGTTCGCCGGGTTCTTGCCGTCGGTCTCGAGATAAGGCTCGAGGCCGTACTTGTTGCCGGTCTGGTAATCTTCCAGGCCATGGCCGGGGGCGGTGTGCACGCAGCCCGTGCCGGCGTCGGTGGTGACGTAATCGGCGAGCACGACGGGCGAAGCGCGGTCGATGAAGGGATGCTGCGGCTGGAGGCCTTCGAGCGCGCGACCCTTGACCTTGAAGCCGTCGGTGGCGCCTTCGAGGGCGCAGGCGGCGACGAACGCCTCGCGCAGGGCGGAGGCGACGAGGAACGAACGGCCGCCATGGCGGACCTCGACGTACTCGAGGTCGGGGTGCACGGCGATCGCGAGGTTGGCGGGCAGCGTCCACGGCGTGGTCGTCCAGATCACGACGTAGAGCGGGTGCGCGGGCGCGAGCTGCTTGGCGGCGGGATCGGCGACCGGGAAGGCGACCCAGACGGAGTGCGAGCGCTTGTCCTTGTACTCGATCTCGGCTTCGGCGAGCGCGGTCTGGCAAGGGATGGACCAATAGACGGGCTTCTTCGAACGGTAGACCAGGCCCTTCTCGACGAAGCAGGCGAAGCCCTTGAGGATCTCGGCCTCGTAGGCGGGATCCATCGTGCGGTATTCGGACGACCAGTCGGCGAGGATGCCGAGGCGCTTGAACTGGCCGCGCTGCTTCTCGATGTAGGCGGCGGAGAATTCGGCGCAGGCCTTGCGGACGCCGAGGGCGTCGAGCGACTGCTTCCTGGCCTGGAGCTCCTTCATCACCTTGTGCTCGATCGGCAGGCCGTGGCAGTCCCAGCCCGGGACGTACGGCGTGCGGAATCCGCGCATGGACTTATAACGGAGGATCGAATCCTTGAGCAGCTTGTTGAGGGCGGTGCCGATATGGACGTCGCCGTTGGTGAAAGGAGGACCGTCGTGGAGGACGAAGGCCGGCTTACCGGCGGCGCGGGCCTGGATCTGACCGTAGAGGCCGTTGCGCTCCCAGTGGGCGATGCGGACGGGCTCGCGTTCGGCCAGGCCGGCCCGCATGGGGAAGTCGGTCACCGGCAGGTTGAGGGTATCCTTGAGCTCTTCGGCCATGTTTGACGTGTTAAAGTGGGTCGGTGAAGGGCTTACGCACCCCTCGGGGCGGGCAGGGTGAACGGGTAAGCGGGCGAGGCAAGG